>NZ_LSKN01000021.1:0-91886 GCF_001557075.1 Methylobacterium sp. CCH7-A2 | reverse complement strand
ACCGGCAATCGCCGGTGACCACCGTCAGCTACACCACGCTATGGGACACGACCGTTTCGACGATGCGCCACGCGACCAGCCGCGTCAAAATCGTAGCGCCTGCACTCAGGTTGGCCGACACCACGAACTGAGTAGGTGCTTTGTACGCAAGTTCCTCGACCGCTTTCCATTCATGGAAGTCGAGCGCCTCGTGGGCCAACCAGCCTTCTTCGTCATCCATCGCGATACCCCTGCTTGCGCAAGCGTCACTCTTGGACGGCGGCGCGGTCAAGAGCACCCGCCGCCGTCCCATTGGTCGGTCAGCCGCCGTGCAATCCAGCGCGCCAGGGCTTCCGCCTCGGAAGGACTCCACAGGCAGGCAACATCCCGCCGAAGCGGCGCTTCTTCGCAGTAGATGCAAATCGCGCGTCCGCGCGCATCGGTGATGATGACCGAGCTAGGCAGGCGCCGTATGCGAAGAGGGAGAACGAGCATCGGATTATGTTCCGTTTTCGTTCTCATCAGTCAAGCCACCGCTTTCGCCTCGGGGGCCAGTCTGGCGACTTTGACTGCGCGGTGGGCGTCGTCTTTGCCTATGCCGAGTTCGCGCGCCGCAAGGTTGATGCCCTCTTGCACCCCGCGACCACCCTTTGGAACTGTCGCAACTTGCGACGGTTTTTCGGACCCATCCCTCACCTCCACCAACTCAATCCAGCGCGCCAAGTGCTCGTCACGCTCAAGGCGGGTTAGGTCGCACCGCAACGTCTGACGTCAAATATATCGCCAATATTGATTAGCAACCATCTGCCTCTAATGGCTATCAACCCATGTGATCACCTTTGACGTCAAAGATCCGCCTCCCTCCACATCAATATACCACTTGACGAATGCTAGCGAATCGCACACCGTAACCCTGCGCCGGAACAGGCCGGCTGGGGACATCATCAATGAATGTGCATTTTGCTGCGCCGATGGCGCAAACGAAGACTCGTGCCCGCGGCGCGGTGCGCAAGCGTGCCGCTCGGTTCGTTAGCGAGCGCCTTGAACTGGAGGGGCCGCTGGCCATGCTGGAACTTCGGTGGGAGGCGCTGTTGCCCACCATCGAGCGTTCTCTGGGCGGTGCCGCCGGCGCAGGCGGATCCGGCGACCACATACTAGCCGGCCGCCAGGACGCCCGCGACTATCACGTGCTCACGAAGCTGGAGGCCGACGTGCTGGAATTGCACTTGCGCGAACTCGGTGAGTTGATCGACCAGATTTCGGACATCAACCGCCGGGCCTAGCGCAGCCGGGAGGGGGCTTCCGGCCTGGCAGCATAGCGGCCCCCTCCCACTTCACCATGCCCGCTGGCGGGTTTGGCGGTACTACGACAGGTACAACATTGGCCAATAATAGGCTCGTAACGACCGGCTTATAGGCTTAGTCGGTCCAGTCCATCATCGGCGCGACGGAAAAGCGCAGCTGCTCGGGCGAAAGGGCGGTCATGGCGGCTGACTAGCCGAAAATGCGGCGCGATGCACCTATGGCGGCCGCCCGCAGGATCAGGCTGCGACCAGCCCCAGCGCCCGCTCGATCCGCGAGCAGGCGCCACGGGCCTTGGCCTTTTCGTAGCAGCGCTTCAAGCGGCCGGTCGCATAGGCGCGCAGCACGATGGCGTGGACATAGCTCTTGCGGACGACGGCCGGCGTGTTGACCAGCCGCTCCGAGATCGCCCGCATGATGTCGGCGAGCTGGCGCTTCTTGCCCGTCTCGGTCGCAACCACCTCGCCGGCCAGCAGCAGTTCGGCCGCAGCCGCATTGGCGGCGAGCATACGCAGATCCTTGGCACTCACGGGCAGGCCGCTGACGCGCTTGAGATAGGCGTTTATCTCGCTCGCCCGGACCTCGGCGATGCCGCCATCCTCGCGCCGGTACTGCAGCAGGCGCTTGCCCGGCAGGGTCATAATCCGGGTGAGCGCACGGACCAGCGCCGGATCGGAATGGGCGCAGGCGATCTGCTTGCCGCTCTTGCCCTTGAAGGAGAGTTCGACGCGGCCGCCGGCGATGGTGACGTGGCGCTTGAGCAGGGTCGAGGCGCCATGGCTGCCATTGGTCTTGGCATAGGTCTCGTTGCCGACGCGGATATGGCAGCGGTCGATGATCGCCGCCGCGCAGGCGAGCGCCTTGTCCCGCGTGAGCTGCCGGTCCTTCAGGTCGCGGGCGATGGCGGCCCGCAGCTTCGGCAGGGCGCCGAGCAGGCATTTCAGCCGCTTCAGCTTGCGGCGCTCGCGCACCTTCTCCCAGCCGGGATGATAGCGATGCTGGATCCGGCCGGCCTCGTCATGGCCGACCGCCTGGAGATGCGCGCGGGAATCGGCCGCGATCCGGACATCGACATAGGCCGGCGGGATGGCGAGCGAACGGATGCGGGCCAGCGTCGCCTGATCCGTGATGCGGTTTCCGTCAGCATCGCGATAGGCGAATCCCTTGCCGGCGCGGTGGCGGGTGATGCTGAGGTCCGTCGGCGTGGCACGCTTCAGGCGGACAGGGGCTTCTTCCTTCTCCAGCAACGCCATGGCACCGTCCCCGATCTCGACGGCTCTACAATCGGCCCAGCCGGGGAAAGTTCCGGCTGGAACCGGGAGCCTCAGGCGAGCAGGCGCTGGTCGGCGAGATGGACGAGGCGGCCGGCGGCGATCGTCGCGACGACACGGGGATGGGGGCCTTCCTCAACGAGAACGAGATCCGCGCGCTTGCCGGGCGCGATGACGCCGCGGTCGTCGAGGCCCAGTGCCTGCGCCGGGGCGCGCGAAACCAGGGCCCAGGCCTCGGCTAAGCTGGCCGCGCCGCGGCGGGCGAGCAGGAACGGCGCCAGCGCCAGCGCCGGATAGTAGTAATCCGACGCCAGAATGCTGCAGAGCCCGGCGCGCACCATTGCCTCGGCGCTGGGGCAGCCCGTATGCGAGCCGCCGCGCACGACATTGGGGGCTCCGAAGACGATCGCCTCGCCGTGATCGGCGGCTGCGCGCGCGGTCGCCTCGTCGATCGGGAATTCGGCGACGGTCACACCCAGCGACCGGTACCAGGCGCGCATGTCGGGCGTCATGTCGTCATGGGAGAACATCGTCACGCCGGCCGCGCGCGCCGCCGCTGCGAGGCGCGCGATCGAGCCCTCGACCTCGCTCTTGCGGGCATAGACCGTCTCGACGAGGTCCATGAAGGCCTCCGTCGACAGGCCTGTGCGCTCGACCATCTTGCCGATCTTGTCGGGGCGGTGGCGCGTCTTCAGCGTCCCTTCGGTGTGGTCGTTGAAGGCGAGCACACCGACGCGCCCCTCCGCCAGCCAGGCGAGGATCTGCGGCTCGGCATCGAGGTTGAAGGTCTCGTGGCGCAGGTGGAAGCGCGTGTCGGCGCCCAGCTCCGGCTGCAGCCGCGCGATCGCCTCGGCCAGGGCGCGGGCATTCTCCGCCCCGCGCAGGCCCGGCTCCCAAGACCAGGTGACGCCGTGAAAGGCGGTGGTGATACCGCTCGCCAGCAGCGCCCGGTCGGCGTCCTTCAAGGCGAGGTCGATGTCGAAGGCAACGCGCGGCCGCGGCATGATGTGGCGCTCGAAGGCGTCGCCATGGCAGTCGACGAGGCCCGGCAGCACCAGAAGCCCGGTCGCGTCGAGCGTCAGCCGGGCGCCGCCGGCCCGGGCGAAACCGGCGATGAGCCCGTCCTCGAGCATGAGGTCGTGTCGCTCGAGCCCTTCGACCAGAACGGTCCCCCCCGTGATCGCGATCGACACATCCGTCTCCTTGCCATGCACCCGCCCTGCGGCGTTGCGCCTTCGCGCCCGGGCATGACGACAGCATGACACCGGCCGTCACCGAACCGTCAGGCAGCCGTCACCGGGCCGTCGCATGCCGGCCCTAGCGGCAGGGCTCCAGGGAACGGGAGAACGCCCCATGCTGAAGCCCATCGCCGTCGCGCTGCTCGCCGCAGCCGCCGCCTTCGCCGCGCCGGCCGCCCAGGCGCAGGATTCGATCCGCTTCGCCGTCACCGACATCGACGGCGCGGAATCGCTCCAGCGCGAGTTCGGCCCGTTCAAAGCCGCGTTCGAGAAGGTTGCCGACGTCAAGGTGCAGTTCTTCGCGGTGTCCGGCCGCACCGCCGCGGTCGAGGCGATGGCCGCCGGCCAGGTCGATTTCGTGCTGACGGGGCCGGCCGAGTACGTCGTGTTCAAGGCCCGGACCAATGCGGTGCCGGTCGTCGGCTGGCAGCGCCCCGACTATTTCAGCCAGGTCGCCGTGCTCGCGAGCGGGCCGATCAAGAGCGTCGCCGATCTCAAGGGCAAGACGATCTCCTTCGGCGAGATCGGCTCGACCTCGCAGCATCTCGGCCCGGCGCAGGCGCTCGCCGATTTCGGCCTGAAGTACAACGTCGACTACAAGCCGATCTTCGTGAAGCGCAACGTCGCGGTCGAGGCGATGAAGCGCGGCGACATCGCCGCCATCGGCCTCAACCTCACCCATCTCCAGCGCATCCGCGAGAGCGACACCAAGACCGGCTTCACCGTCGTGGCGCGCGGTCGCGACCTGCCGAACGACGTGATGATCGCCAGCCCCAAGGTGAAGCCGGAGATCGTCGCCAAGGTGCGCAAGGCCTTCCTCGACCACGGCACGGAGCTGATGAAGGCGGTCACCACCGGCACGGACGACAACCGCAAATTCGCCGGGGGCGTCTTCCTGCCCGAGGTCAAGGACAGCGACTACGACTATGTCCGCTCGATCTACGCCACGATCGGCATCACCGAATTCAACAAGTTCATCGAGTGACGACGCCCTCGCCCGCCCTCGGGCCGATGGTGACGGGGGCTGGCGTCCCCGTCATCGCCATCGACGGCCTGCGCAAGAGCTTCGGGCCGCGCACCATCATCGAGCGGCTCGACCTCTCCGTCCCCGCCGGCGAGTCGCTGGCGCTCATCGGAGCCAATGGCACCGGCAAATCGACGCTGCTGCGCATGATCGTGCGGCTGGCGGAAGCCGACCAGGGCCGGTTGAGCGTGCTCGGCGAGACGGTCGGCGATCTGCGCGGCTCGGCGCTGAAGCGCTTCCGGGCGCGAGTCGGCGTGGTCTTCCAGAAGCATAATCTCGTCGCGCGGCTCAGCGCGCTCTCCAATGTCGTGCATGGCGTCCAGGCGCGGCGCTCCGGCCCGCGCTCATGGGCGCAGTCGCTCGCGCCGGCTGCGGTGCGCGACGAGGCGATGGCCTGTCTGGAGGCCGTCGGGCTGGCCGACAAGGCGCTGCAGCGGGCCGATTCCCTCTCGGGCGGGCAGTCCCAGCGCGTCGCCATCGCGCGGATGCTGATGCAGCGGCCGGAGCTGGTGCTGGCCGACGAGCCGGATGCCAGCCTCGACCCGCGCGCCGGCCGCGAGATCATGGAGCTGCTGTTCCGGCTGACGCGCGACAAGGGCCTCACGCTGGTCTTCGTCTCGCATCATATGGCGCATGCGCTGCGCTTTTCCGACCGCATCGTCGGGCTGGGCGGCGGGACGATCGCCCTTGACCGCCGGGCCGGTCATTGCACCGAGGCCGAACTCGCCGCCTTCTTCGAAGAGCCGGGCGGCGATACAGCGCCCCAAGAGGAGCCGGTGCGCGCGCCGGCGCCGGTGTTCGCATGAGCCTGTCTCAGACTGCCCGGCCCCCCTTCGCCGTCGATCGCTTCGAGCGGCCGAGCGCCGTCGCCTTCATGGGCGGCTTCCTCGCATTGGCGCTGGTGATCTGGTCGTTCAGCGGCTCGGAACTCTCGGCCGAGAAGCTGATCCGCGGCATCCCCTATATGGGCAACATCCTGACGCGGATGTTCCCGCCCGATCTCAGCCGCCTCGAGCAGATCCTCTGGTCGCTGGCGACGACCTTCCAGATGGCGGTCTCGGGCTGCGTGCTCGGCCTGATCCTGAGCTTTCCGCTGGCGATCCTCGCCGCCGACGGGCTGTCGCCGCATCCGATCGTGCGGGTTCTGGCGCGCGGGCTGATCGCCTTCTTCCGGACAGTGCCGGATCTGATCTGGGCGCTGTTCTTCGTCATCGCCGTCGGGCTCGGCCCCGCGGCCGGCGTGCTGGCGCTGATGATCGACACGATCGGCTATGCCGGGCGCTTCTTCGCCGAGGCGATGGAGGAGACCGACAAGGGCCCGCGCGAGGCGCTGTCGACCATCGGGGCGAGCAAGACCGGGCTGATCTTCTCGGCGGTCGTGCCCAACGCGATGCCGTCCTTCATCGCGACCTCGCTGTTCTGCGTGGAGAAGGCGACACGGGCCTCGGTCGTACTGGGGCTGGTCGGCGCCGGCGGCATCGGCGTCGAGCTCAAGGTGGCGTTCGACCTGTTCGACTACGACACCGCGCTGACGATCATCCTGGCCGTCTTCGCGCTGGTGGTCGCGGTCGAGCAGATCGGCGGCTGGCTGCGGCGCCGCATCATCTGACGCCGCAGGCCGGCTTTCGCCTGATCCTGCCGTCCCGCAGGGGCGGCAGGATGCTCAGACGGCTAGCTCGCGAGAATGGCGACGCCGGCGAGAGCCAGTCCGCCGCCGGCGACACGGGCGAGCAGCGGCGCCCGCGCCGCGAGCAGTCCGGCCAGCCCAAGTCCGGCACCGTGCAGGGCGGCCGTCGCCAGTACGAAGCCGAGCGCATAGCCGAGCCCGCTCGCTCCTTGCGGCAACTCGGCGCCATGGGCATGGCCGTGGAAGACCGCGAAGATCGCGCACGCGGCTGCGCCCGCAGCCAGCGGCGGCGTCGCCCGCAGCGCGATGGCGAGGCCGAGCACGACGACGGAGACGGCGATGCCGATCTCGACACCCGGCAGGGACGAACCGGACATGCCCCAGAGGCCGGCGAGGACCATCATGCCGACAAAGGCGAGCGGATAGGCAAAGCGGGCTCGCCCGCCGGTGAGCCCGGCCCAGAGACCGACCGCGACCATGGCAAGGACATGGTCGACGCCGAAGAGCGGATGCAGCAGGCCGGCCCCGAAGCCATGCACGGCGCCGGCTCCGGTATGGGCGAGAGCAGGCCCGGCCAGCGCCGTCGCGATCACCACCAGCCCCGCCCGTTCTGCCGTTCCGCGCATCGCCGTCTCCCCTGCATGTCCGTCACGCGGCCGGAGCGGCCCGCAGGCCACCCGCCGTCTCGATGAAGTCGATCACGGCATCGACGCCCTCGCCCGCCTTGGTGTTGGTGAAGGCGTAAGGTCGCTTGCCGCGCATCGTCTTCGTGTCGCGTTCCATGACTGCAAGATCCGCGCCGACATGGGGGGCGAGATCGGTTTTGTTGATGACGAGCAAATCAGAGCGGGTGATGCCGGGGCCGCCCTTGCGCGGGATCTTCTCGCCGGCTGCGACGTCGATGACGTAGATCGTCAGATCCGCCAGCTCGGGCGAGAAGGTGGCGGCGAGATTGTCGCCGCCGGATTCGATCAGGATCATGTCGAGGTCGGGGAACTTGCCGCGCATCTCCTCGACCGCGGCGAGGTTGATCGAACAGTCCTCGCGGATCGCGGTGTGCGGGCAGCCGCCGGTCTCGACGCCCATGATGCGCTGCTGCGGCAGCGCGCCGGCCACCGTCAGCAGCCGCGCATCCTCCTTGGTGTAGATGTCGTTGGTGATGGCGCAGAGGTCGTAGCGGTCGCGCATGCGCTTGCAGAGCACCTCCATCAAAGCCGTCTTGCCGGAGCCGACGGGGCCGCCGATGCCGACGCGGAGGGGGCCATGGGGAGAACGCGACATCTGTGAAGTTCCTTGAGCGATCAGGCGGTGCGGCGGGCCGGTGCGGCCCGGAGCGTGGATGAAGAGGGTTGCAATTCGCGCGCCGCGCTCACGAGCGGAACAGCCGCGAATACTGCGTCTCGTGGCGCAGCGAGGCGAGATCGGAGCGGAAGGCGCAGCCGCCGAGGTCGTCCAGCGTCGCGGGCACGGCCTCCGCCGCAGCGGCCTGCACGGCCGGCATCAGGGCCGCGGTGAGCCGCTGTCCGTCGGTCTGGCCGACGATGCCCAACCGCACCGAGGCCGAGACCAGATTGGCGACGAAGGCGAGACCGTAGGCCTCCAGCGAGGCCGCAAGCGGCAAGCCATGCCCCGCGCTGGCCGCCGCGACGGCCAGCGGATAGGCGATGTCGTCGGGGGCGACGCGCTTGAGCCGTTCGATCGCCTCGCAGGGCCAGGCGGCCCGCAGCGCCGTCACGAAGGCATTGCCCTGCGTGACCGTCTCCAACCGGCGCTCGGCGGAATTGGCCAGCGCCAGGGCGAGTTCGGCGATCTCGGCCAGAGCTGCGTCGTCACCGGCCTCGGTGGCGCGGGCGGTGCAGGCGAAGAGGATCAGGTCGTTGCGCAACGAGCCATGGGCGACCAGCGCCTCGAGCCAGTCCCGCAACGTCTCGGCGTCATGCAGATCGCTGCATTCGAAGGCCCATTCGAGGCCGTGAGAATAGGCGAAGGCGCCGACCGGGAAGGACGGCGACAGCCAGACCATCAGGGGCAGATGGGCCGCCATGGCGCTCAGTGATCGTGGCTGCGGCCCTTGTGGCCATGTTCGGCGCCATGCTTGTGGCCATGATCGTGATGGGCGTGATCGCGGTGGGCGTGATCATGCCCGCAGCCGCAGGCGTCGCCATGGTCGTGCGAATGCGCGTGGGCGTGGGAATGAGCGTGCGCCTCGGCCTTGTGACCATGATCATGCGAGCCATGGTCATGGTGATCATGGTCGTGGGCGTGATGGTCATGGTCGTGGTGATGATGCCCGTGATGGCCGTGGGCGTGGCTGGGGTGGTCGCAATTGGCGTGGTCGTGGTCGTAGGCGCCGCGCTCCGGCTGGAAGGGGCGCATCACCGAACTCATCGCACAGCCCTGGCCGCGCACCATCTCGGCCAGGACATGGTCGTTCTCGATATAGATCGCGTCGGCGGTGATCTCGGCCGGCGTGTGCCGGTTGCCGATATGCCAGGCGACGCGCATCAGCCGCAGCGGGTTCTCGGCCTTGATCTCCAGCAGGCTCTGCGGCGCAGCCTTGACCAGGACGAGCCGGCCATCCTCGAGCTTGACCGCATCGCCGTCCCCGAGGGCGGTGGCCTTGTCGAGATCGAGCAGCACGTCCAGCCCACCATCGGCCTTGAGCGCGAGGCGGCGGCGGTTGCGGTCGTCATGGTCGAGCGTCAGCGTATCGACGACGCGGTCTTGCCTGACGGCGGCCTTGCGAACGACGGAGGTGGCGCGAAGCATGATGATGGTCCGTGACTTAAAGCGAGATCAGAGGCGGTCGATCGACCGCGGCTCGATCACTTCGATCACCGGAGGCGCCATGACGCAAGCCCTCGTCGCCCGGAGGAACGCAGCCATGTGCTCAGAGCGCATGTGGCGATCGATATCGGCGCGTGTCTCCCAGCTCTCGAAGGAGACGAACCGACAGGGTTCCGTCAGGCTCTCATGAAACTCGTAGCCGAGGCAGCCGGGCTCGCGGCGGGTGGAGTCGATGCAGGCTGTGGCGGCCTCGACGAAGGTTTCCCAGGCATCGGGGCGAACCTCGATGCGGGCGATGACGAGAAAGGGATCGGACAAGAGGCCAGGCTCCGAAACGCAACGGACGAGTCCGGCTACGCGGCGGAATCGAGAGCAGATGCAGATCCCGACCAGATCGGCGGTCAGCGCGGCTGGGACTTCACCTCGGCGTCGAATTTCTTGAGCAGACGCGAGCGCTCGGCGGGCGAGCCCCAGCGCGGGGTGTCATAGTCGATCAGCTTCATCTCCGAGAAATTCGGCGCGTCGGGGGACAGCGTCGTATTCCGGTTCGAGGGAATCGAGTTGATCTTGAGCTTCGCGTTGATGTTCTGTGCCTCAGGCGAGAGCGTGAAATCGACGAAGCGGCGCGCGGCCTCGGGATTGCGGCCACCCTTGATGATGGAGACCGAGCCGGTCTCGTAGCCCGTGCCCTCGCAGGGAGCGACGGTTTCGATCGGCGCGCCCTGCAGCTTCTGGGTCAGCATGTCGTGGATGAAGGCGATCCCCACCGTCGTCTCGCCGAGCGCGGTCGCCTTCACCGGGGCGATACCGGATTTGGTGTACTGGTTGATGTTCTTGTGCAGGGCCTTGAGATACTCGAAGCCCTTCTCCTCGCCCAGGCGCTGAACCGTCGTGGCGAGGAAGACATAAGCCGTGCCCGACGAGTTCGGGTCCGCGATCTGGACCTCGTCACGAAGCTTGGGATCCAGCAGGTCCGCCCAGCATTTGGGAGCGGGGATGCCGCGCTTCTTCAGCAATTCGGTGTTGTAGCCGATCCCGAGCGCCCCGAGATAGATTCCACTGGTGCGGAACTTCGCCTGCTCAGCATGGCGCTGCGCCCAGTCGAGCAGCTCCGGCAGCTTCGGCGACTTGTATTCGTCGAGAAGCCCCTCTTCCGCCGCCTGGAGATGCGGCTCTCCGGGACCGCCCCACCAGACATCGCCGCGCGGATTGCCGGCCTCGGCCTTCACCTGCGCATAGACCTCGCCCGTGCTCTTGCGAACCATCGCGACCTTGATGCCGGTCGATTTCTCGAAGAGCGTCGCACCTTCGCGGCACTGTTCTTCGAGGATCGAGCAGTAGACCGTGACCTCCTGCGCCGCAGCGGGAGCTGGAGCGGCCGCGCCAAAGCTTGCGGCCACGAGCGAAAAAGCCGCGGCTATGCGGGCCGTGTTGCAGCGATCCATGGCGTCCATCCCAGTCGACGATTGTTTTGCTGACTAGAGAACGGACGCGGCGTGGCTGTCAATCACGGCGGTCAGCTGTCGCGCGTGCGGTCCGGGAGGGCGTCGACCGCCTCGTCTGCCCCCTGATCCCGGTCGAGAACGCCTTCGCGCAGCACCTTCGTCGCGGCATCGGCCTTCGCCTCCGGCGCGATGGCGAGCGGTTCGGTTTCCGGCGTCGCGGTCAATCCGATCGCCGGGGGCTTGCTAGCGTCGTTGCGCGCGCTCGCAGCGAAGGTGGCGAGTGCTTCAGGCTGCTGTCCCTCGGGACCCGTGTCTGTGGCCATGGCGAACCTCCCTGTCCTGATGGGAGACAAACGCCAAGGCTGCGTGGGCTGTTCCGCGCCGCGATCCGGCGCGTCAGAACAGGAAATAGCGCTGCGCCAGCGGCAGTTCCTTAGCGGGTTCGCAGACGAGCAGTTCGCCGTCGGCGACGACCGCGTAGGTCTCCGGATCGATCCGGATGTCGGGCGTGGCGTCGTTGTGGATCATGCTCTTCTTGGAAATGCCGCCGCGCACGTTCTCGACCGCGACCATCTCCTTCTCGGTGCCAAGCCGGTTGCGCAGGCCGTTGGCCATCGCGGCCTGCGAGACGAAGACCAGCGAGGTCGAGGTCACCGCCTTGCCGAAGGCGCCGAACATCGGGCGGTAATGCACCGGCTGCGGCGTCGGGATCGAGGCGTTGGGGTCGCCCATCGGGGCGGCTGCGATCATCCCGCCCTTGAGGATCAGATCCGGCTTGGCGCCGAAGAAGGCCGGCGACCAGACGACGATGTCGGCGAGCTTGCCGATCTCGATCGAGCCGATATGGCGCGAGATGCCATGGGCAATGGCCGGGTTGATCGTGTATTTCGCGACATAGCGCTTGGCGCGGAAATTGTCGGCGCCGGTGCCGACATCCTGCGCCAGCGTGCCGCGCTGGAGCTTCATCTTGTGGGCGGTCTGCCAGGTGCGGGTGATGACCTCGCCGACGCGGCCCATGGCCTGGCTGTCCGACGACATCATCGAGAGCGCGCCGAGATCGTGCAGGATGTCCTCGGCAGCGATCGTCTCCTTGCGGATGCGGCTCTCGGCGAAGGCGAGATCCTCCGGGATCGACGGCGACAGGTGATGGCAGACCATCAGCATGTCGAGATGCTCGTCGAGCGTGTTGACGGTGAAGGGCCGCGTCGGATTGGTCGATGACGGCAGGACGTTGGGCAGGCCTGCGACCTTCATGATGTCGGGTGCGTGGCCGCCACCCGCCCCTTCCGTGTGGAAGGCGTGGATGGTGCGGCCCTTGAAGGCGGCGATCGTGTCCTCGACGAAGCCGCTCTCGTTCAGCGTGTCGGTGTGGATCATCACCTGCACGTCGTAGTCGTCGGCGACGGAGAGGCAGTTGTCGATCGCGGCGGGCGTCGTGCCCCAGTCCTC
Organism: Methylobacterium sp. CCH7-A2; assembly: GCF_001557075.1. Lineage (NCBI taxonomy): Bacteria > Pseudomonadati > Pseudomonadota > Alphaproteobacteria > Hyphomicrobiales > Methylobacteriaceae > Methylobacterium > Methylobacterium sp. CCH7-A2. Next base: position 79,764 of record NZ_LSKN01000021.1, on the reverse strand, counting down.
GTGCAGCTTCATCGCGCAGGCGCCGGCCTCGACCATCTCGATCAAGGCGCCGGGCAGCGCGGCATTGCCCTTGCCGGCGAAGGCGAGGTTCATCGGGAAGGCGTCGGCGGCCTTGATCATCTGGCCGAGATGCCAGGGGCCGGGCGTGCAGGTCGTCGCCAGCGTGCCATGGGCCGGGCCGGTGCCGCCGCCGAGCATGGTGGTGAGCCCGCTCATCAGCGCATCCTCGATCTGCTGCGGGCAGATGTAGTGGATATGGCTGTCGAAGCCGCCGGCCGTGACGATCTTGCCCTCGCCCGCGATGACCTCGGTGCCGGGGCCGACGATGATCGTCTCTTCGGGATCGAAATTGCCGAAGCCGCTCTGGATGTCGGGGTTGCCGGCCTTGCCGATGGCGCAGATCCGCCCGGCGCGGATGCCGATGTCAGCCTTCACGATGCCCCAGTGGTCGAGGATCAGCGCGTTGGTGATGACGGTGTCGACGGCGCCGTCGGCATTGCGGACCTGGCTCTGGCCCATGCCGTCGCGGATGACCTTGCCGCCGCCGAACTTCACCTCCTCGCCATAGGTGGTGAAGTCCTTCTCGACCTTGATGACGAGATCGGTGTCGCCGAGGCGCACCGTGTCGCCGGTGGTGGGGCCGAACATCGCGGCATAGGCGTTGCGGGGGAAGTTGAAGGGCATGAACGCGTCTCCTCGAAGCGGATCGGGGCCGGAGGCAGCTCAGAGCTTGCCCATCACGTCCTGACGGAAGCCATAGACCTCGCGCTTGCCGGCGAGCGCCACGAGCCGGACCTCGCGGGTCTGGCCCGGCTCGAAGCGCACGGCGGTGCCGGCCGGGATGTCGAGCCGGAAGCCCCTCGCCTTGTCGCGCTCGAAGGACAGCGCCGGATTGGCCTCGAAGAAATGATAATGCGAGCCGATCTGGATCGGCCGGTCGCCGGTGTTGGAGACGGTGAGGATCAGGCTCTCGCGGCCCTCGTTCATGACGAGGTCGCCCGGCAGCGTCGTCACCTCGCCGGGCCTGAGGCGCCCGGCGGAGCCGCGGATCGGCTCATGCACGGTGACGAGCTTGGTGCCGTCCGGGAAGGTCGCCTCGATCTGCACGTCGTGGATGAGTTCGGCCACGCCGTCCATCACCTGATCGGCCGACAGCACCTGCGCTCCCGCCTGCATCAGATCGGCGACGGAACGGCCGTCGCGCGCGCCCTCGACCACGAAGTCGGTGATCAGCGCGACGGCCTCGGGATAGTTCAGCTTGACGCCGCGCTCGAGCCTGCGTCGCGCGACCATGGCGGCCATGGCGACGAGCAACTTGTCCTTTTCGCGCGGCGTCAGATTCATGACTTGCCCTTCTCTTCGTCCTCGTCGGCGGCGTCCGGACCCTCGTCCTCGCCGTCCTCGTCGTCCGATTCCTCTTCGTCTTCGTCCTCGACGCCGAAATCGGCATATTCGTAGGCGAAGACGATCTCGCCCGTCGCCGGATCGAACGCGCTCGCGGTCGATTCCTCGAAGGCCTCGATCAGCATCTCGGCGTCATCGGGCCCGTCGACGTCGAAGCGGCGCACAGCCTCCTCGCCCTCGCCGCTCAGCGCCAGTTCGATCGCCCAGCCCCGCGCTCCGGTGTCGTAAATGCATTTCAGACCCTGGATCGCCAGCATGATGCTCTCCTCAAGTTGACCAAGTGCGCGGCAGCGCACGGCCGGTCAGATGCCCGAGCAGCGTGACGAGCACGCGACGCAGGGCCTGGGCATCGGGAGAGAGAAGGCGGACGATCAGAAGATCCGAAACGAGGCCGGCGCCGAGTTCGACCGCGGCGGACTGGGCCTCTTCGGCGAGTGCGCGGACCTGCTCCAGCCTGTCGGCGAGATCGCCACCGGCAATGAGGATCGTCGCGACGGCGCGGGCGCCGGCGCCGATCGCCGAGCGCCCCAGCGTCTGCGCGATCGCGCCCTCGAGCCGGACATCCTCGGCGAAGACGAGCTTCCCCTCCCGGCGGATGCGCCAGCGATCGCGGAGCGCCCCGCGCGCGACGCTTTCACCCATGGCGCTGCGGCCGAAGAACACGCTCTCGCAGGCGACGAGCCTTGCATCGGCGGCGAGATCGACGGCGAGGCGCCGGTTGAGGCGCGCGCCAGAGAACAGGATGCTCTCCTGGGGCACCCAGCAGAGCGAGGCCCCGGCGGCCACCGTCAGCCCGGTCTCGATCCGGGTATCGGCACCCTGGCTGCGGTAGATCTTCTCGGCGGCCTGGGTGGTAACGACCGCCTCGCTTCCGGGACCGAGATCGACCGTCACGCTCATCGCGTCGCCGCCGGCCATGCCGCCGCCGGTGTTGATCAGCACGGCCTCGCTGGTCGCGTCGAAGGTGGTGGGGAAACGGGCGCGGTAGCCGCCGGACTCCAACAGATCCAATCTGTGCGTCCGGCTGCCGACGCGGCCGAAGCGCAGCGCCACCCCGCCCGCAGCGCGGACATAGGCTGGCAGCACGGGCTCGGAGGCGGCCGGTACGGGCGGCGCAAACATGAAAGGTCCCGGATCGGGCTGGCGGAGTCGAACGACGCTGCAATCTTCCGCGCGCGCCGATTTCCGGCAAGGGCCTCACCGGCGGACGCTGCCCAAATGATGGGCAATCGCGGCTAGCCGATGGTCAGCCGCGCGCCGCGAGAAAGGCCTCGATCTCCGTGCGCTGCGGGGCACCGGCCCGGCCGCCGAAACGCGTGCATTTGATCGCCGCCGCCGCCGAGGCGAAACGGATCGCCGCACGCTCCCCCTGCCCCTCTGCGAGGCCGAGCGCGAAGGCGCCGTGCCAGACATCGCCGGCGCCGAGCGTGTCGACGGCCTCGACCGCGAAGGCCGGCAGATGAGCGATCGTGCCATCCTCGACGAAGAGCACCCCGTCCTTGCCGAGCGTGACCGCCAGCCAGGTCGGCCCCTCGCGCGCGATCCGGGCGAGACCGGCGCGCGGGTCCTCCTCGCCGGAGAGTTCGGCCAGGGCCTGGGCACTGAAGGCAACATGGCTCGCGGTCGCGACCAGATCGGGATGGGGCGGCCTTCGGTCGCCGTCGAGCACGCCGGGCACGCCCGCCGCGCGTGCGAGCCGCAGCGCCGCGAGCGCGCCCTCGCCCCAGCGCGTGTCGGCGAGCACGGCCCGCGCCCCGTCCGGCAAGGTGGCCGGGAGCCAGTCCGTCTGTTCCGGCATCTCGGGGTCGGAGTAAGAGATCACCATCCGCTCGCCCTGCGCATCGACGAGAATCGCCGAGACGGGCGAGCGCAGGCCGGCCACGCGGCGGGCGAAGGTCGTATCGACGCCTTCACGCGCCAGATCGGCCACGATCGCGTCACCGGCCAGATCGTCCGCGAGGCGCGTCGCCAGCCAGCAGCGACCGCCGAGCCTGGCGATCGCGACCGATGCGTTGCCGGCGCAGCCGCCACCGACGACGGCGAGGGCCTTGGAGCGGTATTTTTCGCCGCGGGTGGGGAGGGTCTCGACGCTGTAGACATAGTCCAGCGTCGAGATGCCGAGACAGAAGACGCCGGTCATGCGCGCGGCGGCTCAGCTTCGGGGCCGAAACGGACCCCGTCGATATCGGTATGGAGAAAGTCGTTGCCCTTGTAGGCGAGCTTCAGTCCCGAGGCGCGTGCGGCCGCATAGGCGAAGCAATCGCCCATGTTCAGGCGGGCGGGATGGCCGGTCAGCAGATGATAGCGGGCCGCGCATGTATGAGCTGCGCGGCCGGTCTCCGCGTCGATAGCCTGCAATTGAGCTCCGGTCATCGTCAGGAACTCCATCGTCGCAGAGTAGGCCTCATCGATCGAGATCCTGCGAAGCTTGGCAATCCGACAGGACGCCTCGAACACCGCGAGCGGCGAAGAGGCGAGTTTCTCGCTTTCGACGATGGCGACGCGTATCGCAGGCGCCTCGACCTCACCAGCCATAGCCGCAACGAGTACGGATGCGTCAAGAAACATTCAGATTTCGCCCGACTCGCGGTCGAAAAACTCCTTATGCGTCATGCCGTCATCGATGACGGGATGGTCGGCGAAACGCTCGTGGATGCGCGCGAAGGCCGCATCAACGCGCCTGCGTCGTTCTTCCCGTCGCGCGAGTTCGCGCTCTACGGCTAGCCCGATAGCTGCCTGCAAGGTGATCCCGTCCCGCTCTGCCAGTTCGCGGACCATGCGATCGATCTTCGCGTCGCGAACGAGAATGCCCATGATAGCCTCCCTGATATCAACCGAAGATATCAGGGAGATCCGCCTGCTTCAACTCAGTTCCGCCGCCTTCACCACACGCCGGTGTTCGGCATGCTCGCCCACGGCTCGGCCGGGGGTTTCGGGTCGCCCTTCTGGAGCAGTTCGATCGAGATGTTGTCGGGCGAGCGGACGAAGGCCATGTTTCCGTCGCGCGGCGGGCGGTTGATGGTGACGCCGGCCTTCATCAGCTTGTCGCAGGTGGCGTAGATGTCGTCGACCTCGTAAGCGAGATGGCCGAAATTGCGCCCGCCGGTGTAGGTCTCGGGGTCCCAGTTATAGGTCAGCTCCAGCGTCGGGCGGCCGCGGCTGCCCTGCTGGCGAACGGTCTCGACCTCGTCGGGCGCGGCCAGAAAGACCAGAGTGAAGCGGCCCTTCTCGTTCTCGATCCGGCGGGTCTCGACCAGGCCGAACTTGTTCACATAGAAATCCAGCGAGGCGTCGAGATCGGTCACGCGGACCATGGTGTGGAGATAGCGCATCGTTTTCGTCCGTTTCCTCTTCGGCCCGACGATTCCGGCGGGCGCATCCTGGCGGCGTTCACCGAATGGTGTCGGGTTGATCCTACCGTTGAATCGGGCGAAAGCATCGCCGCTCGTGAACACAGTTCCAAGACGCAGCCGGCAGGACAGGCCATGAGCTCAACGCAAGACGGTCTGGAGGGCACGCCTGCCCGCGCCAGCGCCGCCCAGATGGCGCAGATCAAGCAGCGCGCCGCGATCCTCTCGGTGATGGCGACGCTGCTGCTCACCGGCGCCAAGATCGTCGGCGCGATCCTGTCGGGCTCGCTCGCCCTGCTGACAGACGCGCTCCAGGGGCTGATCGATGTCGGCTCGACGCTGTTCACGTGGTTTGCCGTGCGCGTCTCGGACAAGCCGGCCGATGACGAGCACCATTACGGCCATGGCAAGGTCGAGGCGCTGGCGGCGCTCGTCGAGACCGCGATCCTGTTCACGCTGGCGGGCGCGATCCTCTGGGAAGCCGGCAACCGGCTCTGGACGGGGCTGATCGAGACCGTCTCGGTGACGCCCATCGTGATCGGCATCATGCTGCTCTCGATGGTGGTGGACGCGATCCGCTGGCGTTCGCTGACGAAAGTCGCGAAGGAGACCGGCAGCGATGCGCTCGCCGCCGAGGCGACGCATTTCTCCGCCGATTTCGTCGGCTCGGCCCTCGTGCTGGCCGGCCTCGTCGGCGTCTGGTACGGCGTCGCCCGGGCCGACACCATCGCCGCCTTCGCGATCGCGGCCTTCACCGCGCTGTCGGCCTACCGGCTGGGGCGGCGGACCATCGACACCCTGCTCGACGCGGCGCCCAAGGGGGTGAGCGAACGCCTGCGCGAGGGCGCCGAGGGCGTGCCCGGCGTGGTCGGCGTCAACTGGCTCAAGGTCCGCCCGACGGGCGGGCGCATCCATGGCGAGATCGGCATCACCGTCTCGCGCACGCTGCCGCTGGAGCGGGTGGCGGCGATCCGCGAGGCGCTGACGGCGGAGTTCGAGCGGATCGAACCCGGCGCCGCGATCGCGGTCACGACCGACCCGGTTCAGGTCGACGACGAGACCGCGCTGGAGCGCGTGCTGCTGATCGCGCTCAAGCTGAAGATCCCGGTGCACCACGTCTCGGTGCACACGATCGGGCAGCGGCTCTCGGTCAGCCTCGACATGGAGGTCGAGGCGCGCCTGACGCTGGGCGAGGCGCATGAGATCGCGACGCGGCTGGAGGCGGCGATCCGGGACGAGTTCGGCGGCGAGACCGAGGTCGAAACCCATATCGAGCCGATGGAGACCGGCGCCCCGGCCGGCCATGACGCGGCCTGGGACACCGTCGAGGACATCGGCAAGGCGCTGGCCACCGAGACCGCGACGCTGAAGGGGCCGATTCACGACATCCACAATGTCAGGGTTCGCCAGACCTTGAACGGCCTTGTCGTGAACTACCATTGCCGCGTCGACCCAGCGCTCGACGTCGCCTCGGTCCATGCCGCCGTCGACCAGATCGAGCGCGCGGTCAGGATCGCGCGGCCGCAGGTCTGCCGGCTCGTCAGCCATGCCGAACCCGCCATTGCCGGGCCCGCAAGCTAGACACAGGCGCGATCCCGCAGAGTTGCGGCCCGACGACGCGGCCCACCCTTCCGGCCGCAGGGCCGGCGGGTTAGAGACCCTTCCAGCGATCCGGCGCGCCGGATGATCCGAAACGCCGCCTGCCCGAGTTTCTCATGCGCTCCGAAGACACGCCCCTGATCCGTCTCGAGGACTATCGCCCGTCCGACTGGCTGATCGACACGGTCGATCTCGACATCAGCCTGCATCCGACGAAGACGCGCATCCGCTCGCAGCTCGGTCTGCGGCCGAACCCGGCCGGGCGGCCGGGTGCGCCGCTCGTTCTCGACGGCGACGAGCTCAAGCTGGTGGCGCTGCGGCTCGACGGGCTTCTGATCGACGAGACCGCCTACAGCGCCAGCCCGCAGCAGCTGACGCTGCACGCCCCACCGGCGCGGCGCTTCACGCTGATGATCGACACCGAGGTCGACCCCTCCGCCAACACCAAGCTGATGGGGCTCTATCTCTCCTCGCATGTCTACTGCACGCAGTGCGAGGCGGACGGCTTTCGCCGGATCAGCTACTTCCTCGACCGGCCGGACGTGATGTCGGTCTACACGGTGCGGCTGGAGGCGAAGAAGCTGATCGCCCCGGTGCTGCTTTCCAACGGCAATCTCGTCGCCGCGGGCGACGTGCCGGGCGGCGAGCGGCATTTCGCCGTCTGGCACGACCCTCACCCCAAACCCGCCTATCTCTTCGCCCTGGTCGGCGGGGCGCTCGACGTGCTCCGCCAGACCTATGTGACCGCCGAGGGGCGCAGCGTGGACCTCGCCGTCTATGTCGAACCCGGCAAGGCCGACCGGGCCGGCTGGGCGATGGACTGCCTGGTGCGCTGCATGCGCTGGGACGAGCGCGTCTTCGGCCGCAATTACGATCTCGACGTGTTCAACGTCGTCGCCGTGTCGGATTTCAACATGGGCGCGATGGAGAACAAGGGCCTCAACATCTTCAACGACAAATACGTCCTGGCCGATCCGCTGACGGCGACCGACGGAGACTATGCCTCGATCGAGGCGATCATCGCGCATGAGTACTTCCACAACTGGACCGGCAACCGCATCACCTGCCGGGACTGGTTCCAGCTCTGCCTGAAGGAGGGCCTCACGGTCTTCCGCGACCAGGAGTTCTCAGCCGACGAGCGTTCCCGAGCGGTGAAGCGCATCGCCGATGTCAGGACGCTGCGCACGACGCAGTTCTCGGAGGATGCCGGGCCGCTGGCGCATCCGGTGCGGCCGCGCGCCTACAAGGAAATCAACAACTTCTACACGCCGACGGTCTATGAGAAGGGCGCGGAGGTGATCCGCATGCTCAAGCTTCTGGTGGGCGAAGCCGCCTTCCGCGCCGGCATGGACCTCTATTTCGAGCGCTGCGACGGCACCGCCGCGACGATCGAGGATTTTCTCGCCTGCTTCGCCGAGACCTCCGGCCGCGACCTGACGCATTTTGCGCGCTGGTACGAGCAGGCCGGCACGCCGACGATCGTGGCGTCGGGCCGCTATGACGCGGCGGCGCGCAGCTACACGCTCGATCTCGCCCAGAAGACGGCGCCGACGCCCGGCCAGCCGGAAAAACAGCCCGTCGTCCTCCCGGTCGCGCTCGGCTTGGTCGGGCGCAGCGGCGACCTGCCGCTGGCCACGGACTCGCCGGCCTATGCCGGCGCCGGGCTGATCGTGCTCGACCAGCCTTCGCTATCGGTGACCTTCAGCGACGTGGGCGAGCCGCCGATCCCCTCCCTGCTGCGCGGCTTCTCGGCGCCGGTGAGGCTCGAGCTCGACCTCGCGGATGGCGATCTGCTGCGGCTGTTCTCGTCCGACAGCGACCCGTTCAACCGCTGGCAGGCTTGGCAGACGGTGGCCATGCGGGCGCTCGTCGAAGCCGGACGCGAGCCCGCCCAGCTCGAGGCCCTGCGCGCCACGGGGCGGGCGCTGGCGGAGGGACTCAGCGACTTCCTGCGCGACCAGGCGCCCGCGGACCCGGCCTTCGCCGCCCAGGTCCTGCGCCTGCCGGCAATGGGAGACGTCGCGCGCGAGATCGGCCGGGACGTGGATCCCGACGCGATCCAGGCGGCCCACCGCGCGCTCTCGACCGAAATCGGCCTGCGGCTCGGACCGCAACTGCTCGAGCTGCGCGAAAAGCTCGGCGGGTCGGCGCCGTACAGCCCCGATGCGGCCTCCGCCGGGCGCCGTGCGCTGCGCAACGAGGCGCTGGGCCTGATCGCGCTCGCCTCGCCGCAGGAGGGCGCCCGCCTCTGCGAGGCACAGTTCGCCGCCGGCGACAACCTGACAGACCGGCTGGCCGCGCTGGCGGCGATGACGCTCGTTCCCGGCGAGGCTCGCGAGGCGCTCATCGCCCGCTTCGCCAAGACCTACGCAGCGGAACCGCTCGTCCTCGACAAGTGGCTGATGGCCCAGGCGCTGATCCCCGAAGCCTCGACGCTGGATCGCGTCCGGGAGCTGATGCAGCACCCGGCGTTCTCGATGGGCAACCCGAACCGCATCCGGGCGCTGATCGGCGGCTTCGCGGCCAACCTGACCCAGTTCAACCGCACCGACGGCACCGGCTATGCCTTCGTGGCCGAGATGGTGATCGCGCTCGACCGGACCAACCCGCAGGTCGCCTCCCGGCTGCTGTCATCGTTCAAGAGCTGGCGCATGCTCGAGCCGGGCCGCAGGACGCTGGCGCAGGGGCGGCTCGCCCAGGTGGCGGCGACCCCGAATCTGTCCCGCGATGTCGCCGACATCGCCGAACGGACCCTCGCCTGAAGAGGTTAACGGCGACCTGTCGAAAAGATTAACGCTTCATTACGCGCGCAGGATTCAATCGGTTAAACGCCACAACCCCAAGGCGAATTCGACGCAATCGATTCAACTCAAGGCTAGACAAACCGACTCACTCGGATTCAACTGAACGTGATTCGCGGGGATGCGGCACGTCTCCCGATCTACTGTCGGTAAAGTATCCGAAGGGGGACGGGGCATGACGCGTGCCAACGCGGGCTGCGCATCTGTGCGCGCAGAGTCGATTCTGGGTGTCGCTCGATCACTGACACATCCGCTCTACCAGCGTTTCGAGAGTCTCGAGCCGACCATCCGAACCGTCATTCCCGGCCTGGTCGCGCTCTTCATCATCCTTCTCGCCACCGGCGCCGCGATCCAGACCACCGCGATGCGCGAGGATGCGCTCACTGATGCGGCCGGCGACATGGATCTCGTCTCGGCCCTGCTCGCGCGTGAGCTCGACAACGCCTCGCAGCGAGGACTGGCGCCGGGGATGGTGCTCTCCTCCCTCGCCTCGCGCCATCTCGCTGCCCATGGCCGCATCGTCCATGTCAGCGCCGAGGACGGCCATGTCGTCGCCAGCGAACCCGCGATTGGCCAGACCCGCCGCACCCTCGTCGATTTTCTCGGGCCGACCCAGCCGCTCACCGCCTTCGGCGACCGCGCCGGCGTGATGCGCATCACCCTTCCGGACGGCGTCGAGGCCATCGCTGCCGTGCGCAACCTCGCCTCTCCGCTGGGCCAGGTCGCGGTGCTGCACCCGGTCTCGCGCGTGCTGTCGATCTGGCAGCAGCGCCGCAGCGGGCTCGCCCTTCTCTTCGCTACAGCCGGCATCGTGCTGACCGCCATCACCATCGGCTTCATCGTCCAGTCGCGCCGGGCGCGCGCCGCCGACGAGGATTGCGACTGCATCCGCGAGCGCATCGACACCGCGCTGAACCGCGGTCATTGCGGGCTGTGGGACTGGGATCTCGCCCGCGGCCGGATCTACTGGTCGGACTCGATGTACGCCATGCTCGGCTATGCCCGCACGGGACAATACATGTCCTTCGGCGAGGTGAGCGGCTTCATCCACCATGAGGATGTCGATCTCTACGCGCTGGCCGACGCGATCAGCCGCGGCGAGGCGAGCCATCTCGACCAGGAGTTCCGCGTCCGCGACAGCGCCGGCAATTGGATCTGGCTGAAGGCGCGCGCCGAGCTTGTCACCGACCGCCGCACCAACGCCAAGCACCTCGTCGGCATCGTGGTGGACATTTCCGAGCAGCGCCGCATGGCCGAACGCACGGCCACCGCCGATGCCCGCCTGCGCGACGCGGTCGAGGCCATCTCCGAGGCCTTCGTGCTGTGGGATGCCGACAACCGCCTCGTGCTCTGCAACGCCAAGTACCAGCAGCTCCACAAGCTGCCGCCGGAACTCGCCGTGGCCGGCGTCCGCCATGACGAGATCATGCGCTCGAGCGCCCAGCCCACCATCGACCAGGAACCGCTGCGCTCGCTGCGCGGCGCCGACGGCTCCTCCTCCTATGAGGCGCGCCTCTCGGACGGGCGCTGGCTGCAGATCAACGGCCGGCGCACCAAGGATGGCGGCTCGGTCTCGGTCGGCACAGACATCACCAAGCTGAAGCAGCAAGAAGAGCGGCTGACCCAATCGGAGCATCAGCTCCTGATGCACGTCACCGACCTCAAGGCCTCGCGCCAGAAGCTCGAAATGCAGGCCCAGCAGCTCGCCGACATGGCGGAGCGCTATCTCGAACAGAAAGCCGCGGCGGAAAGCGCCAACCGCGCCAAATCCGAGTTCCTCGCCAATATGAGCCATGAGCTGCGCACGCCGCTGAACGCCATCATCGGCTTCTCCGACGTCATGCAGAGCAACATCTTCGGACCGCTGGGCGAGAAATACGCCGACTATGTCCGCGATATCCATTCGAGCGGCGAGTATCTCCTGCGCTTCATCAACGACATCCTGAACATGGCCCGCCTGGAATCCGGCAAGGTCAGCCTCGAGAAATCGGACGTCGCGATCGGGCTCGTCATCGACGAGGCGGTTCGGGAGGTTCAGGACGAGATCGACCGCAAGGGGCTCACGCTCACCGTCGAGGGCGCCCGCGACGCGCATCTTGAGGCGGATCCGCACGCGCTCTACCAGATCCTCGGCAACCTGCTCGACAACGCCGTCAAGTTCACGCCGCAGGAGGGCCAGATCGCGGTCCGCATCCGCCCGGTGCCCGGCGCGATCAACATCTTCGTCGAGGACAGCGGCATCGGCATCCCGCGCGACAAGATCGACCGCATCGGCCGCCCCTTCGAGCAGGTCGAGGGCGACCTCACCCGCAGCTACCAGGGTTCGGGCCTCGGGCTCGCCATCGCCCGCTCCCTCACCGAGCTGCATGGCGGCTCGCTGCGGCTGCGCTCGACGATCGGCGCCGGGACCATCGTCATGGTCCATCTGCCTCTCGATGGCGGTGCCCGTGCGATAGCCAAGGCGGCCTGAGCCGCTCCGCCGTCAGCCAGAGCGGGCGACGCCCAGAACCCTGTTGAAGATGGTGCGCACCCCTGCGCGCACCTCGTCCAGCTCCGCCCGCAGGACCTTGATGTCCGGCCGGCCCACCGAGGTGGCGATGCGCGTCATGACGCGGGCGGGCACGGCCGCCGGGTCGAAGGCCTCCTCCACCGTGAAGCGCTGCCAGAGCTGAACGTCGCCGATCAGCCTCGCCGCCTCCTCCAGCGCCGCCGCATCGGGGGCCGCCAGCGGTCCCGCCGCGCGCGCGGCCGCGAAGACCGAGAGGGTGTCGCGGACGAGCAGCGCCGGGTGATCCGCGGCATGGGCGAGCACGAGATACTGTGCCAGGAAGTCCAGATCGGTCAGCCCGCCCAGCGCGAGCTTCAGGTCCCAGGGGTTTTTCTCGCCCTTCTCCTTCGCGATCAGCGCGCGCATCTGCGCGACCGCGGCAGCGACCTTCGCCCGCTCGCGGCGCCGGCTGAGGATCGCGCGGATGGAGGTCTCGGCGCGCGCGGCGAGCTCAGGATCACCCGCCACGACGCGCGCACGGGTCAGCGCCATTTCCTCCCAGATCTCGGCCTCACCGCGGTGATAGGCCTCGAAACCCGCGAACTGGGTCGCGGCCGGGCTCTTGTTGCCCGACGGGCGCAGCCGCATGTCGACCTGGTAGAGCGTGCCGCGCCGGGTCGGCACCGTGAGCGCCGCGACGAGGCGCTGGGTGAAGCGGACATGCCAGGTCACCGGATCGAGACTGCGGCGGCCATCGCTCGGCCCTGCCTCCTCCGGACGGTCGTAGAGCAGCATCAGGTCGAGGTCGGAGGATGGCGTGAGCTCACCCGCTCCGAGCCGGCCGAGACCCAGCACGACGCTCTGCGCGCCTTCGATCACGCCGTGATCGGCTGAAAAGGCCGCGCGGGTGTCGGTAAAGGCCACGCGAAGGCAGGCTTCCGCCACGGCGCAATAGGCCTGGGCGGCGGCCTGGGCGGGGTAGACGCCGGAGAGCAGCCTGGCGCCGACGAGGAAGTTCTCCTGGCGGGCGGCGTCGCGCAGCCGGTCCAGCCCCTCCTCGACGCTCGGCGGCGGTGAACCGACGACACCGCGGATGCGGCGCTCCAGCGCGTCGCTGTCGAGCGCAGCCTGGCCGAAGGCGGGGTCGATGACGCCGTCGAGCACATGTGGGTGGAGCGCGGCCACCCTGGCGAGGCGCGGCGCGCTGCCGAGGATTTCGGCGAACAGCGTCAGCAGCGCGTCCTGCGAGCGCAGCAGCGTCAGCAGTTCGACCGCGGCCGGCATCCGCACGAAGGCATTGTCGAGATGGGCAAGCGCGCCGTCGGGATCGGCGGTGCGGCCGAGCGCGACGAGCAGGGCGGGCGTGAGTTCCGTCAGGACTTCGCGGGCGCGGGGGCTGGTGACGGCGGCGCGGCGGCCGAAATGCCAGCCCCGCACCGTCTCGGCCGCCGTCTGGGCCTGGCGGAAGCCCAGTTTCTGCAGCGTCTCCAGCGTCTGCGGATCGATCTCGGAGCCGGTGAAGCTCAACGTCCCGGCCTCGCTGGCGAGGCTCGGCCCCTCCTCGAACAGCAGGGCGTAATGGCCCTCGACCCGGCGGGCATGGGCGGTCAGCGCCTTGCCGAAGGCGGCCGTCGAGGGATAGCCGCAGAAGCGGGCGAAGGCTTCGAGATCGGCCGCCGCCTTGGGCAGCGTCTGAGTCTGCTCGTCATGGCGCATCTGCAGGCGGTGCTCGATCGTCCGTAGCCAGCGATAGGACTCCGCCAGTTCGTCGCGGGCGGTAGGGGTGATCCAGCCCTCCCGCGTCAGCTCGGCCAGCATCTCCAGCGTGCGCGGACCGCGGAGCGCCACGCGCCGGCCGCCGAAGACGAGCTGCTGCGTCTGCACGAAGAACTCGATCTCGCGGATACCGCCGCGGCCGAGCTTCACGTTGTGGCCGGCGACGGCGATGGTCTCGTGGCCCTTCACCGTCTGGATCTGACGCTTCATCGCGTGGATGTCGGCGATGGTCGCGAAGTCGAAATATTTGCGCCAGATGAAGGGGGCGAGGTCCTTGAGAAAGCGCTGGCCGAGCGGGAGATCCCCGGCCACGGGCCGCGCCTTGATCATCGCCGCGCGTTCCCAGTTCTGGCCGACGGTCTCGTAATAGGCATAGGCCGAGGGCAGCGGCACGGCGACATGGGTCGAGGCGGGATCGGGCCGCAGGCGCAGATCGACGCGGAAGACATAGCCGTCGGGCGTCCGCTCCTGGATGATGCGGGCGATCTGCTGGGTCAGCTTGACATAGAAGCTGGTCGGCTCGGCGACGCCGACGGCCTCCGCCACCTCGGGATCGAAGAAGACGACGATGTCGATGTCGGAGGAGTAGTTCAGCTCGCCGGCGCCATGCTTGCCGAGCGCGAGCACGACGAGGCCGGATCCCGCTCCCGGGTCGGCGGGATCCGACAGCCGAATGCGCCCGAGATCGGCGGCCTGACGCAGGACATGATCGGTCGCGAGCCGGACCGCGATGTCGGCGGTGGCCGTCAGCGCGGCGGTGACGGTTTCGACGTCCCAGACGCCGCCGATGTCGGCCAACGCGATCAGAAGCGCCATGCTGCGCCGGAAGCGGCGGAGCAGCCGCATCAGCTCCGGCGCGTCGCCCGCGGCTGCACCGGCCCGTGCCACGTCCGCGAGTAGCGCATCGCGGCGCGCTTCCGGCGCTTCGGTCAGGCAGGCGAGCAGCCCCGAAGGGTCCTGCCGCATGATCTGGGTGAGGAAGGGTGCATGCGCCAGCAGGCCTGCAACGAGCGCGGCGCTGCGTTCATTCCCGGCGACATGCGCCGCCAGCGCCTCGGCGGCCTCGGGATCGTGAAGCCGGTCGATCAGGTCCTTCGCCAGGATCTGGGCGGCTTTTGCCCGCGCCGGCAGCACAGGCGCCGCCTTCAACCGCTCACACAGACGCATCGTCATCGCCGTCCCCCTCACAGGGAGGGGACGCCAACAGGGTTCGGCGCCGCTGTCGAGCCGGGACGCGCGGACGGAGGCGCCGTGTCCACAGCCTTGGCGTTGCCGGCCGTTTCGGTGGCGGGCCGCGGCGGCTCGGGCGTGGCCTCCAGCACCGGCAGGGCGATGACGACGCGCAGGCCCGGAGCGTTGTCCTCCAGCCGCAACTGGCCGCCATGCAGGCGCACCACGCCGGCGGCGAGCGCGAGGCCGAGCCCAAAGCCCGGCTTGCTGCGGCTGGCATCGAGCCGCACGAAACGTTCGAGCACGCGGGCGCGGTCCTCCGGCGGGATACCCGGCCCGTGATCGGCGACGGAGAGCAGGATCTCGTCCCGCTCCCGCCACGCGGCGACCGTCACCTCCGCCCGCCCGCCCTCGGGCGGCTCGCCATATTTCAGGGCATTGTCGATGAGATTGGCCAGCGCCTGGCCGATGAGTTCGCGATTGCCGATGACCCGCAGCCCGGGCGCGATCTCCGTGACCAGCGATAGCCCCGCCTCCTCCGCCAGCGGCTCGTAGAGTTCAGCGAGGCCGGAGACGATCTCCGAGAGATCGAGCCCGTCCATGCTGTCCCGGATACGGCCGGTCTCCAGCCGCGCGATCATCAGCAGCGCGTTGAAGACGCGGATCAGGTTGTCGGCCTCGTCGATCGAGCCATCGAGCGCAGCGCGGAGCTCGTCGGGCGAGGTCGCGGTGCGCAGCGCCTCCTCCGCGCGGTTGCGCAGCCGCGTCAGCGGCGTCTTCAGGTCATGGGCGATGTTGTCCGAGACCTGCTGCATGCCGGCCATGAGTTCGCCAATGCGCTCCAGCATGGCGTTGAGGTTGAGCGCGAGGCGATCGAGCTCGTCGCCCGTGCCGGAGATGGCGAGGCGGCCCTTCAGGTCGCCGGCCATGATCGACTGCGCGGTGCCGGTCATGTCGTCGATGCGCTTCAGCACGCGCCGCGCGACGAACCAGCTCGCGAAGCAGCCGAGAACGAAGACGACGAGCAGCGACCAGCCGGCCGCGCGGCGGATCACGATGCCCAGCCGCTCGCGCTCCTCGACATCGCGCCCGACCAGCAGGCGGAAGCCGGCCGGCAGCACGAAGACGCGCACGATCGCCCGGCTCGGGCGGTCCACGGCCTCGCTGGTGCGGGCATATTCGATCTCCGCCTCGCCCGGCCGGTCGAGTGTGCCGGGAGGCAGCGCCTCGACATTGCCGGCGATGCGCTCGCCGACCGGCGTGGTGACGAGATAGAGAGAGGCGCCTGGCGCGCGCGAGCGGCGCTCCACGACATTGACGAGGCGCCGGATGCCGCCCTGGCGCTGCTGCTCGGCCAGGCCCTGGATCTCCGCGTCGATGGTCGAGCGGATCTGGTCGTCGAGCAGGCGCTTGGCGTTCCAGGCGACATAGCCGAGCAGAAGCCCGGCAAAGAGCGCGAAGATAACGAGATAGACCGCCGTCAGCTTGAAAGCGGTGGTGCGGAACAGCGTCGGCAGGAAGCGCTGCACGGGGCGCGCCGTCCCCGCGCCGGCGGCGGCCGGTTCAGCGGGCCGTGTCACGGATCATGTATCCCGCGCCGCGGATGGTGTGGATCATCGGGTGCTCGAAACCCTTGTCGATCTTGGCGCGCAGGCGGCTGACATGCACGTCGATGACGTTGGTCTGGGGGTCGAAATGATAATCCCAGACGTTCTCCAGCAGCATGGTACGCGTCACCACCTGGCCCGCATGCTTCATGAGGTATTCGAGCAGGCGGAACTCACGGGGCTGCAGCAGGATCTCCGTGCCCGCGCGCGTCACGCGATGGGCGAGCCGGTCGAGATCGAGATCGCCGACGCGGTAGGTCGTCGGCTCGGAAGCCGGGGCAGCGCGACGGCGCGACAGCACCTCGACCCGCGCCAGCAGCTCCGAAAACGCATAGGGCTTGGGCAGGTAGTCGTCGCCACCGGCGCGCAGGCCCTTCACCCGGTCGTCGACCTGCGCCAGGGCAGAGAGAATGAGAGCGGGCGTCGCGTCATTCTGCTCGCGCAGCGAACGGATCAGCGAGAGCCCGTCAAGACGCGGCAACATGCGGTCGACCACCAGGACGTCGTAACCGCCGCCCTCGGCCATGGCGTAGCCTTCCAGACCATCGCCGGCATGGTCGGCGACATGGCCGGCCTCGCGGAAGGCCTTGGTCAGATAGGCCGCAGCCTCGGCATCATCTTCGACGATCAGCAGTCGCATCGGCCAAGCCTATCCCAGAACGACGAAAAATGGCAGGCCGGAGGATACGCATCCGGCCTGCCGCGGTGAAGGCTGGCCTCCCGGCGCGGGGGCGACGGTCTGCCGGGAGGACACGAGCCTTGCCTCAGATCCGATGCCGGCCAGAAGCCGGCATCGGCCTCATCAGGATCAGGCGGCCGGCTGGCGGCCGACCTCGAAAGCGATCTCGCGCTCCTTGCCGTCGCGCCAGACGGAGAGCTTCACCTTGGTGCCGGGCGCGAAGCTGGCGATACGGCGCGAGAGTTCGCGGGCATCCTTGATCGCGACGCCGTCGACCGAAAGAATCGTGTCACCGCGCTTGATGCCGGCCCTGGCTGCAGGCCCGGTGCGCTCGGCGGCCGCGACGAGGGCGCCGTGCGGCTCCTTCAGCCCGATCGCCTCCGCGACCTCGGCGGTCACCGGCTGGATCTGCACGCCGATGAAGCCGCGCGCCACCGTGCCGTCCTTCTTGAGGGCGGTGACGACCTGTTCGACCGTCGAGGCCGGGACGGCGAAGGCGATGCCGACATTGCCGCCCGAGGGCGAGAAGATCGCGGTGTTGACGCCGACGACCTCGCCCTTCTGGTTGAAGGTCGGCCCGCCGGAATTACCGCGGTTCACCGCCGCGTCGATCTGCAGGAAGTCGTCATATGGGCCCGAGCCGATGTCGCGACCCTGAGCCGAGACGATGCCGGCCGTGACCGTGCCGCCGAGGCCGAAGGGGTTGCCGACCGCCAGCACCCAGTCGCCGATCCGCGGCTTCGCCGTGGCGAGCTGGACGAAGGGGAAGCTGCCGCCCTCGTTGACCTTCAGCAGAGCGAGATCGGTGCGCGGGTCGGTGCCGATGACCTTGGCCTCGAGCGTCTTGCCGTCGTCGGTGACGATCTGGACCTCGGAGGCCTTGTCGACGACGTGGTTGTTGGTGACGATGTAGCCGTCCTGGCTGATGAAGAAGCCGGAGCCCTGCGACATGCCCTGGCGCGGCTGCGGCCGGCCGGGAACGGCGCCGCGCGGCATCTGCTGCTCGAAGAATCGGCGCAGGCCCGGCGGCAGGTCGTCCAGGCTGCCCTGGCCATCATCGGCGGCCTCGATCGTCTGCTTGACGCGGACCGAGACGACCGCCGGCTTCACCTTCTCGACCATGTCGGCGAAGGAGGGCAGATTGGTCTGGACGCCCGAGAGCTGGATCGGCTGGGCGAAGGCGGGATGGTCGAACTTCAGCGCGCCGTCGGCGAGCCCGGCGGCGAGGCCGATGCCCAGCGTGGCGGCACCGGCGAGAAGGGCGCCGCGCTTCAGGATGGACCGGGGGCGATGGGTGTTGGTGGTCATGGCGGAACCTCGAAACATTCGGCAGGGCCTTCCCTGCTCGTGACGAGGACCATGACGGGCTCAGCCTTACGCCGCTTTCGCCCGAAGATGACGATTTTGTAAGGTAACTGATCGTGTCCGGAGGTTTCCGCGCTGGATCAGGGCGCCTCCGAATCCAGAAGCCGCTGCAACCGGCGGCGCTCCTCCTCCGACAGCGGCGCGGCGGCGTCCGGCGCCGGCATGGCCCGGCCGCGCCGCCAGGTGAAGAGCAGCGCCGCGAGCAGGATCAGCAGCGGCGCGGCCCAGAGCAGCGCCGTCCTGACATCGAAGGGCGGCCGCAGCAGCACGAAATCGCCATAGCGCGCGACGACGAAATCGCGCACCGCGGTGTCGCTGTCGCCGGCGACGAGCCGCTCGCGCACGAGCACACGCAGATCCTTGGCGAGCGGCGCGTCCGAATCGTCGATCGACTGGTTCTGGCAGACCAGGCAGCGCAACTCCGACGAGATCGCGCGGGCGCGGCGCTCCATGGCGGGATCCGGCAGAACCTCGCCGGGCTGGACCGCCAGGCCGGGCGACAGGCTGGCGCACGCGATCGCGGCGGCGACAATCAGGCGGAGCGAAAGCAGGCGACGCACCGCGCTCACTCCGCCGGCTGCGGGACGGCCACCGGCTGGGGAGCCTGGCGCCGGGGAGCCGCCAGCCGGAAGCGGCGATCCGTCAGCGACAGCGCGCCGCCGAGCGCCATCACGATCGAGCCGATCCAGATCAGCAGGATCAGCGGCTTGTCGTAGAGCCGCACGGCGATGCCGCCATCGGCCTGCGGCTCTCCCAGCGCCACATAGGCCTGGCTCAGGCCGACCGTACGGATGCCGGCCTCGGTGGTCGGCATGTTACGGGCGGTGTAGACGCGCTTGGCGGCCTCGATCGGCCTCAGCTCGCGATTGCCGGCGAAAAGCTGGAAGCGCGCCACCTCGGCCCGGAAATTCGGGCCGCTGCGCGGCAGGACGGATTCGAGAACCACGGTATAGCGCCCGCTGGTCAGCCGCTCGCCTGGCTTCAGCACGCCGATGGCTTCGGTGCTCCACGCGGCCGCCGCGATACCGATGACGCTCACGCCGACGCCGGCATGGGCGAGCGCGGTCCCCCAGGCAGAGCGTGGCAGGCCCTTGGCCCGCGACCACATCGCCGGCCAGCCACTGGCGCGGGCGACGATGCGATCGCCCAGATCGAAGGCCGCGCCGAGCACGAGGAAGACGCCCAGGCCGATGCCGAGCGGCGCCAGCACGGGACCGCCCCAGCTCCAGGCGACCAGAGCAAAGGCCGCCACCAGGGAGAGCGCGAAGGCGGCCATGTTGCGCTGGGCGGCACCGAGCAGATCGCCCCGCTTCCACGCCAGGGTCTGGCCGAGCGGCAGCAGCAAGAGCAGCGGCACCAGGACAGGGACGAAGGTCGCGTTGAAGAAGGGCGGGCCGACGGAGATCTTGTCGGCGGTCAGCATCTCCAGCACCAGCGGATAGAGCGTGCCGACGAAGACGGTGGCGCAAGCGGTGGCGATGAAGACGTTGTTGACGACCAGCGCGCCTTCCCGGGACACCGGCGCGAACAGACCGCCCTGCCGCAGCAACGGTGCCCGCCAGGCGAAGAGCGCCAGCGATCCCCCGACGAAGAAGACGAGGATGCAGAGGATGAACAGACCGCGCGCGGGGTCTGTCGCGAAGGAGTGGACCGAGGTCAGAACGCCGGAGCGGACGATGAAGGTGCCGAGCAGGGAGAGCGAGAAGGTCAGGATCGCGAGCAGGATCGTCCAGACCTTCAGCGCGTCGCGCTTTTCCATCACCACGGTCGAATGGATCAGTGCCGTGCCGGCGAGCCAGGGCATCAGCGAGGCGTTCTCGACAGGGTCCCAGAACCACCAGCCGCCCCAGCCGAGCTCGTAATAGGCCCAATAGGAGCCCATCGCGATGCCGAGCGTGAGAAACACCCAGGCCAGCAGCGTCCAGGGCCGCACGGCGCGGGCCCAGACGGCGTCAATCCGCCCATCGATCAGCGCCGCGACGGCGAAGGCATAGGTGATCGAGAAGCCGACATAGCCGACATAGAGCAGCGGCGGATGGATCGCGAGGCCGAGATCCTGGAGGATCGGGTTGAGGTCCTGGCCGTCCGGCGGCGCCGGCACCATGCGCCGGAACGGGTTCGAGGTCAGCAGGGTGAAGGCCAGGAAGGCGACCGTGACCAGGCCCTGGGCGGCGAGCGTGCCGGCCCGCAGCCGCACCGGCAGCGACCGGCGCGACAGCGCGACGAGTGCCCCGAACAGCGTCAGGATCAGCACCCAGAGGAGCATCGAGCCCTCATGATTGCCCCAGACGGAGGTCAGCTTGTAGATCAGCGGCTGCGTGGAGTGCGAATTGGCGACGACGTTCTCGACCGAGAAATCCGAACGCACATAGCTCGTCACGAGCGCCGCGAAAGACAGTGTCACCAGCAGGAAGCAGATCAGCGCTGCAGCCGAGCCGACGCTGGCGAGCGCGCGATCATGGCGCGCCACGCCCCAAAGCGGGACGATCGACTGGACGACGGCGACGCCCAGAGCCAGCGCGAGCGCGAAATGGCCGATCTCGACGATCATGAACGCCTCATGGTGCAGCCTTGGGAGCCGGTTTCGACGACGCGGCCGGCGCAGCGGGATCGCCGGGCTGCCAGTGTCCTTGCTTCTTCAGCGCGTCCGCGACCTCGCGGGGCATGTAGTTTTCGTCATGCTTGGCGAGGACGGAGTCGGCGCGGAACTGGCTGCCGCCCTGGAACACGCCCTCCGTCACCACGCCCTGCCCTTCGCGGAAGAGATCGGGCAGGAGGCCCTCATAGCTGACCTTGATGACCGTGCGGCTGTCGGTGATCGAGAAGGCGACGCGCTGGCCCGGGCCGCGAACGACTGAGCCCTGCTCGACCAGCCCGCCCAGGCGCATGCGGGTGCCCGGCGCCACGCTCTTCTCCGCGATCTCGCTCGGGCCGTAGAAGAACACGATGGTGTCGCGCAGCGCGAACAGCACGAGGCCAGCCGCCAGAAACAGCACCGCACCGGCCGCCCCGATCAGCATCAGGCGCCGCTGCTTGCGGGTATAGCGCCGCTTCGCGGCGAGCGGCCGCGCAGGCTCGACCGTGGTCATGGCGCGGCCTCCTTCAGGGCCAGTTCCTCCGCCAGCGCATCGAGCGCAGCCGGTGCCGCGGCCTCCTGCGCCAACCGCGCACGCGCCAGAACAAGCGACTGGCGTGCAGCGGCTTTGTCGCCGAGAACGACCTGCGAGCGGATCAGGCGAGTCCAGTCCGACAGCGAACCGCCGCCCGTCTGCAGCCGTGCCGCGAGCCCTTCGACCATGCCCCGAATCGCCGCTTGCTGTTCGGCGGGCGCGAGCGCGGCGACTCCCCCGGCCTTCTCGGCCTCGAGCCGGGCCAGACGTTGCCGCACCGCCTGTGCCCAGGGGGCGTCGGCAGGCGCTTCCGCCAAGAGCGTGCGCAACGCTTCGGCAGCGCCCGTGGCGTTGCCATCCTGCTCCTGGCCGATCGCGAGGAAGAAGCGGGCACGCGGGTTCTTCGGGTCGAGGCGCAGGGCGTCCGTGAAGCTCGCGCGTGCCGCCGCCGTGACGACGCCGCCTGCCGACAGCGTGCGCGCCTCACCGAGCCCGGCATGGGCCTCGGGGCTCGCCTCGCCATGGCGGATCGCCTGAGCAAAGGCTGTCGCCGCATCCTCATAGCGGCCCTGGCGCAGATAGACCGGCGCGACCACGGACCAGCCCTTTCCATCGGACGGATTGGCGGCGAGATGGGTTTCGATGCGGGTGAGAGCGAGCGCGAAATCCTGCCGCGACGGGTCGGCCTGGAGGCGGGCGGCGAGCGGCTGGTCCGGCTGACCGGGCGAGCCATAAGCTCCGTAGACGAGAAGGGCGAGCAGCGGCACGCAGGACAGGGCAAGCGCCGAGCTGGCGCGGCGACGGCGCAGCGATGATTCGGTGACCCCTTCCGGCCCACTGTCGTCACCTGCCGCGCGCAGCAGGCGGCGCGCGGCTTCCGCGCGGGCGGCATCGGCCTCGGCCGGGCCGATCAGGCTGCGCGCGAGGTCACGGTCGATCTCGCCCAGCTGCGAGCGATAGAGGCTGCGGGCGTCGGCGCCATCCGCAAAAGCCAGCGCCCGGCCACGTCCAAGGGGCCAGAGCAGGGCGAATATCGCCGCCCCCGTCATGATCGCGAAGATGATCCAGATCAGCATGCCACGCTCATAGCCAAAACCGGCGTCGGCTTCATGCCCGAAGATGGCGACATAGGGTCACGCAGACCAGGCATGTTCAGACCGAGGGAAGCACGAGGCGGGCGCGCAGGCCGCCCAGCGGCGAGCGCTCGAGCGCGAGTTCCCCGCCATAGAGCTTCGCCAGATCGACCACGATGGAGAGTCCCAGCCCGGAGCCGGGTGTCGCCTCGTCCAGACGGCGGCCACGCTTGAGCACATCGGCCAGCGCCTCTTCAGGCAGGCCCGGCCCGTCATCGTCGATGAGCAGGGCGATCCGCTCCACGCCATCCGGTCGGTCGAGCGCTACAGTCACCTTCGCCTTCGCCCATTTGAAGGCGTTGTCGAGCAGGTTGCCCAGCATCTCCTCCAGATCCTGCCGATCGCCACGGAAGCGCACCGATGCCGGAACCGTATGGCTCCCGACAATCGCGCGCCCCTGGGCGATCTTTGCAAAAGTCCGGATCAGGGCGTCCAGCGAAGGCGCGACCTCCGTCACGCCGCCCAGCGCGCCGGACAGGGCTGCAGCCCGCGCCCGGTCGAGATAGTACTGCACTTGGTCGCGCATCACTGCAGCCTGGGTCCGCACGGTCTGCGGCAGGTTGGCGTCGCCGGCCTCGGCCTCGTTGAGCATCACGCTGAGCGGCGTCTTCAGCGCGTGGGCGAGATTGCCGACCTGCGTCCGAGCACGGTCGAGAATTTCGTGATTGGCGTCGATGAGGAGATTGAGCTCGCCCGCGAGTGGCGCGAGATCCGGAGGATAGGTGCCGATGATGCGCGGCGCCTCACCTGTCCGAACCATCCCGACCGCGGCGCCGAGACGCTTCAGAGGGCGCAGGCCGTAGCGCACCTGGACGATGGTGGAGGCCACGAGGGCGAGGCCGAGCAGCACGAAGGTCATTGTCAGGGCTAGGCGGAAATCGCGGATATCGGCGTCGATCTCGTCGGAGGGGGCCGCGACGGCGACGGTGAAGCGGCCGTCCTCGCCGACATCGATCTCGCGTTCGAGGATGCGCAGGTTCCGGTCGTCCGGGCCGGAGATGTAGCTCTCCCGCAGCCCGCGGGCATTGGGGGCGATCGGCTGATCGAGGAGCTTCGGCAGCTGTCCGCCGACCAGGGAGCGCGAGGCGCGGATGCTGGGCCTTTCACCGTCGAGACGGATAATCTGCCAGTACCAGCCGGACAGCGGCAGGTCGAAGCGCGGCTCGCCGAGATCGCCGATCGCCTGCCGTTCGGTCTCGGGCGGAGCCGCAAGATCCGCGATCAGTTCCTTGATGTAGACGCTGAGCCGTTCGTCGAAACCACGTTCGGCCGAGCGCCGATAGAAGGTCGTCAGGCCGAAGCCGGCCAGCATCAGCACCAGAGCGCAGCAGATTGCCGCCGAGATGAAGAGCCGCGCGCCCAGCGAGTAGCGATGCGAGCGGAGCGGCATCGGCGGGGATCAGACCTTCTCGGGCGCCGCTGCGATATAGCCCAGCCCGCGAACGGTCTCGATCACCTCGACGCCGAGCTTCTTGCGCAGCCGTCCGACGAAGACCTCGATGGTGTTGGAGTCGCGGTCGAAATCCTGGTCGTAGAGGTGCTCGACCAGTTCGGTGCGCGACACCACGCGGCCCTGATGATGCATGAGATAGGCGAGCAGCCGGTATTCGTGCGAGGTCAGCTTGACCGGGTTGCCGTCGACGACGACGCGGCTGGCGCGGGTGTCGAGACGCACCGGCCCGCAGACCAGTTCGGAGGTCGCGTGACCGGCGGCGCGGCGCAGCAGGGCGCGGACGCGAGCCAGCAGTTCCTCGACGTGGAAAGGCTTGGTGACGTAGTCGTCGGCGCCGGCGTCGAAGCCGCCGACCTTGTCGCTCCAGCGGTCGCGCGCGGTCAGGATCAGCACCGGCATGGTCTTGCCGGCGCGGCGCCAGCCCTGCAGCACGGCGACACCGTCGACCTTCGGCAGACCAAGATCGAGGATCACGGCATCATAGGGCTCGGTCTCGCCGAGATAGAGCCCCTCCTCACCATCGAAGGCCTTGTCGACGGCGTAGCCGGCATTCTCCAGCGCGGTGACGATCTGGCGGTTGAGGTCCTTGTCGTCCTCGACGACGAGCAGTCTCACGGCGGGACATCTCCTGTTGGGGCGGGCCGCGAAGACGCGGTCTCAGCGAATGGTGCCGACCTTGCCCGATTGGCCTTCGAGCGTCACCCTGGCAACCCGGCCGTCACGCTTGAGCGTGGTCACAACGTAAACGTAATCGTCACCCTGGCGACAGAGGCGGATGCGGACGACCTCGCCCGGCGCCGCCTGCCGTGCGTGGCGCGAGGCCTGCGCGGGCTGGATAACCCTGCCATCCGCCACCGCGTCACGCGTCTCGTCGGCGGACAGGCAGGCGATCGGCTCCGGATTGTCGATCATCACGATCGGCAAGGGCGGCGCCAGCAGGGACAGGGCGATGACGGTTTCGAAGGGCATGGTCGACATCGGCTAATCCTGCACGCGTGAACACGCCATGAATGCTCCGGACCGTCGCGAGTATGTCAGCGCACGGGCAGACGTCCAAGGTATTCGTGCCCCCTGCCCGCCACGGCGCTCATCTGGGCGATCACGATCTCGATCTCGGACTGTGATGCGCCGAAATCGGCCAGTTCCGAGGCCGTGGGATAAAGCCAGGCGGCCTCCTGCGTCGTCGCGCGCCGGCGTTCGATGCCGTCTTGCTTCACGGAGATCTCCCAGCGCTCGGCCTCCTCGCCTAACGGGACGTCGACCAGATCCCAGGAATCGCCGTCGATGCGCGTCCGCCGGATCCACGAGAAGCGGATGCCGTCGGCCTCTCGGCGCGCCTGCGGATGGACAGGCGCCAGGGGCAAAAGGGTAGCAGCACTCGCCGCGGCCGTGACCTCGACCACCGTCGCATCGGCGATATCGCGCTGAACCGGTCCGATGCGGTAGCGCCGCACGATCCCGAGATCGGCGAGATCGTCCGTGAGGGTCACAGCCGCACCGTCGAGCACAACGACCCGCGAGCCCGTCGGCAGGCTGCGCGCGGCGGCCGCTTCGGAACCGCCCAGCCCGCGCATCAGGCCGGAGAGCCTGAACCGGCCAGGCCCGATCAGCTCGACCTGCGACGCCGTGACGATTTCGACCACGCCTGCTGCATCGAGCAGGGCGAGCGCATTCGCGCCCGCCAGTGCCGCCTCGGGCGAGACGGAAGCGAGAACGCCGCCGCGCAGGCGCAGCTCCAGAACGGCGTGGCGGTCGCTGCGCCAGAGCGGTCCCGGCGGCAGGACCGTCAGGGTCTCGCCGACGATCGACGGTGCCTCGATCAGCCGCAGAAGCGCGAATGATCCTGCGTCATCGGCCTGCCAGACAGCGAGCGCGCCCGGCCAGGGCGAGGCATAGGCGGCGAGTGAAAGCAGCGGCGGCGGCTGGGTCCGCACGATCGGCAGCGCGAGCGGGATCGCGAGAGGCCGGCCCGGCAGGGCCGGCGCGCTGCGCGGCGGACGCGGGAGGCTGGGGACCGCAGCGCTGCGATAGATCGCGGGCTCGACCGCCCTCGCGCTGACGCGGCGCGTCGCACCGTCCTCGATGCGCGTCAGGCGGAACAGCCTCTCTTCCTCCTCGACCACGAGCACCACGACGTCGCCGGGCTCGAGGTCGAGCCGATCGGGCGACAGTTCCAGATCGAGCGTTTCCCGGCCGGCCCAGATCTCCTGCAGGCGACGGTCCGCCAGGCGCTGGCCCTCCGCCGCGCGGGTGACGATCGGCGTCTCCATGCCGAGTTCGCGCCGCGCCGCACCGGCCAGCCGCCGGGACAGGACCGCCGCCGTCCGGTAGTCGCTCTCGCCGTCGATGAAACCCAGCCGCAGTTCGAGCGGCAATTCGCTCTCCTGCGCCCGGCGCAGCGCGTAGGGCGGCCCTCCCGATCGAGCACGAGATCGTCGTGGCCCAGCACACGCGCCACGGTGCCGCCGCGGCCGCGGACAACGAGCCGACCGCCGCTCATGGTCGCGTCGAAGCCGAAGGCCTGCGCGAGCGGCTCCAGCGCCTGCCGCGCCGAGAGCGGTCGCTCCAGCACATAACCGTCGACGAAGCCATCGACGGCGATTTCGTCGGCCGCAGGCAGGCCGAAATCGGCCAGGATGCGCCGCAGCAAACGATCGACCGGCGCGCCCTCGATGCGGCCGTTGAGCCAGTGGCCGGTGTCGTGGGCGGCACCGTCGGCCCAGATCCCGCCGAGATCGGGGAAGGCTGGAAACGGCCGCGCATCGTAGCTCCAGACGAAGATGTTGGCGGGGTCGACCATCCGGATGCCGCTGATCGGGTGCACCGGATTGCGATGCCCCTCGAAGCCGGCGCGCGCCGGGTCGAAACCCGAGAGGATGGCCTCGAGCCCGCGCGCTTGGACGAGATCGTCGCGCGCTCCGCTGGAAAAGGGCGGCACGCCGCCTTCCGTCGATTTCGCATCGGGAAAGACGTTGGGCGCATTGGCCCCCTTGTCGACCGCCGGAATGCCGGTCTCGGTCAGCCAGATCGGCTTGGCACCGGGAACGAAAGACGTCGCCCCAGTCTCGATCCCGCCGACCCGTTCGACATGCGGCTGCGTCCACCAGCCGACCAGATCCTTGGGCCGAAAGACCCAGGGCTTGCCATAGGCGCCGTCCTCGATCGGCACGCGCGTCTGGTCGGCCCGGCCGGCGTCGTCGGCATAGAACCAGTCATAGGCCTCGCCCGAGCCGAGGCGCGCGCGAAGATGGGCGAGGTCAGCAGGCCCGGATGCGATCGCCGCGTCGGCATGGGCAGCGCCGTCGCGCCAATCGGACAGGGGCGGGTAATAGTCGATCCCGATCGCGCCGATAGCCGGGGAAGCCCAGAGCGGATCGAGCGGAAAGGTGACATCATCGCCCGCATTGCGGACATGCGCCCCGTATTCCGTCCAGTCCGCCGCATAGGTCAGAGTCGCGGCTGGCAGAATGGATGCGACCTCGGCAGCGAGATCGACGAGCCCGTCGACCATGGGGTAGCCGGCCGCGCCCCGGATACGGGTCAGGCCCGGCATCTCCGAGCCCAGCACGAAGGCTGAGACGCCACCGGCGACCTGCGCCAGCCGGGCGTAGTGCAGGACGAAGCGCCGGTAACTCCACTCGCCGGGGCGGGCGCAGACCACGCTCTCGCCCTCGGCCGTCACATCCGCTGCGGTGACGGTCCCGAGAAAGGTCTCGACCTGCGCCGCGGCTGCGGCCGTCCCGTCCGGACTGCCCGCTGTTTCGGGCGCCGGAAAGCAGGTGATCCGACCTCGCCACGGATAATACGGCTGCCCCGCTGTGCCGGACACCGGGTCCGGAAGGGCGTTGCCGGCGGGAACATCCATCATGAGGAAGGGGTAGAGCACGACCTCGAGGCCATAATCGTCGCGCAGCCGCCGGATCAGCCGGATCACGCCATCGTCCGAGGGCGTTCCGCCGAACGCTGGTCGTCCATCAGCTTCGCTGACGACGCGCGCCCCGGCCCGGTCGAGGCCCGCCACGGTCCATTCGGCCCCGACCGTGGGTTTGTGGGCGATCTCGACGCGGGGCGCAAGCGTGCATTCGCCCACTCTGAGATCATCGCCGAACCAGGCCACGACGAGGGAAACGCGTCGCAGGTTCGGGCAGAGCGCGATCAGATGGGCGATGGCGGTGTCGACATCGGCCCCGCCATAGAGCTGGTGGCGCGTGAGGCTCTCGCTGACGCCGGGCTCGGGCTCGTGGCTGACGGCGCGCATGTCGTAGACGAATTCGCCCGCGCCGGGGATCAGCGTCACCGCCCGGATCATCTGGCCCAGCCCCTCGACCGGCCGGACGACCTCGAAGGAGAATTGCGGAACCCGGTTGCCGTAATCGGCGAGCGGAAAGCGCTCGAAGACGACATAGGCGAGGCCGCGATAGGCCGGCGTCTCGCCGGCCTCCTTGGCGGCGATCAGCGGGTCGGGCTCCTGGGCCTCGTCACCCTGGTGGACCCGCATGGCGACGGTGGCGACGTCGAGTTCGCGCCCGTCGACCCAGATCCGGCGGACGAAGGCGATCGGCCCCTCGCACAGCCCGATGGCGAGATTCGCGTAGTAGCTATAGGTCGTCTCGACGGTCTTCTGCTTGGGGCTGCCTTTCCCGCCCGTCTTGCTGCGCGTCACCGAGACCTTGATCTCCTCCTCGAAGCGCGTGGCCCAGATCAGCTGCCCGCCGATCCGGGCCCGTCCATAGACGCGCGGGATCGCGGCGCCCTCGCTGGAGGCCAGCCCACTGATCTCGCTCAAGCGCGGCCCCTCGACGCGGCGCGTCCCGGCCGAGCCGCCGAGAAGCGATTGGTCGATGACGGCGCCGGCGATGCCGCCCACCGCCTGGCCGATCGCGGCCCCGAAAGGTCCACCCAGCGCTGCGCCGAGCGCATTGCCGGCGACCTGGAGAAGGAGAGTCGCCATCAGTCGGTCACTCCCGGAAAGGAAAAGGCATGGCTGAGATGCCGCCGCCACCAGCGCGTGAGGGCGACTTCAGCGACCTGCGCACCGTCATGGGCGTGGATGATGCGGTCCGGCGCAGCGAGGATCGCGCAATGGCGTGCCGGCAGATGGCTGCGCCATCGGAACAGCAGCACATCGCCGGGCCGTTCCTGCCCGGGCGCGACCGGCACGAGGTGGCGCAGCGCGGCCGCGGCGAGCATCTCCGCGCCCAGCCCCTCGCACCCCTCCGGCGTATAGGGCGGCGGTGTCTCGGGCTCGGGTCCGCAGAGATCGCGCCAGACGCCGCGCACCAGCCCGAGGCAATCGCAGCCGACACCGCGCAGCGAAGCCTGGTGATGATAGGGCGTGCCGATCCAGTTCCGTGCGGCTTCGACGATCGCGGGCCGTTCGAGCGGCGCGCTCATCGGAACAGGCTCCCGCCGTCGAGGGCGCCGTCGCCCGGCCGCACGCCGCCGATGATGAAATCGTTGCCTGGAATATGGGGGAAGCCCCGGAAGTTCACGCCATTGCCGAACCGCCCCCGGCAGGTGGCGAAGCTCTTGTCGCAGCCGGGGGAGACGTGAAAGGCGTCGCCCGTCTCGATCCGCGAAGGCGGCGCCTGCCAGAGCTGAAGCGAAGCGGCGTCGCCATTGGCGCCATGGCGCATCACCTCTGTGACAAAACCGGTGTTCGCGCCCGCCGTGAAGACGAGCCGCCCTCCGGTGAAATGGCCGTCGGCAAAGCCGGCCAGCGCCGCGGCTGTGAAGCCGAGACGACCGTCCATCGAATTGACCACCGCAGGCGTCGGCAGGATCGTCAGGCCGCAGCGCGCATCGCCGAGATCGGCCGAGCAGGAGCGCGTGTAGAGCCGGCCCCGCTCCTCGTCGAAGGCCTTGGCGAGCCCCCTCACCTCTGCCGTGAAGGCGCTGTCGCTCCGCCGGACCTCGCCGACGAAGCCGGTCTCCAGCAGGAGGCGCTGGGCCGGCTCGGCCCAGTTGACGAGCCAGATGGCGACCCGGGCGTCGTCATAGAGCCCGCGGGCCAGATCGCCCTCGTTCAGCCCGGTGGCCGCGAAGGCGCCGGCAACCTCGCCTCCGCCGACCACGAACCCCAGTTCGGCCGCGGTCTCCGCGGCTTCCAGCCCCGTCTCGGCGGCGAAGGTCACGCCGTCGAAGGCAAGGCTCGTGTCGTGATCGGTGAAGCCGAGCACCACGCCGTCGCGACGGGTCAGGCTCCAGCAGCGGCACAGGGTCGTCGCGCCCTGGGCGAGATGCTCCGCCAGGGCCTCGGGAATGTCGCGCATGACAGGCTCGCTTCAGGGAACGATTTCGACGATGGGGATGCGCGGGATCTCGCCGGCCTCGAAGGCCGAGAGATCGACCTCGATCGCATCGGTGTCGAAGCGCACCGGCACGTCGAAGAGGAAGCCCGCGGTCACAGAGGCACCCGGCGGCGGCGCGTGACCGCTGGCGAAGGTCACGAGACCGGTCGCGGCGTCGCAGGTGACATGGGCCGGATCGACGACCACGCCGGCGACCGCCACCAGAACCTCGTCGGCGACAGGCTTGGTGATCGTCCTGCGATAGGTCGCGATGCCGCTGCCATAATGCTTGCACAGCGGAAAGCTGCGGGTGACGCCGTCGCCGGTGCCGATGGCCTGGTCCGTCGCAGCCGGCGTGGCGGAAGGTGCGCAGCTCTTCCAGTCGAGCGGATCGCGCCAGCGGAAGCCGTAAAGGCGGCCGCGCCTCTCCTCGAAAAAGGCGACGACTTCGGCGAGCGCATCGAGCGTTCGGATTCCGAAACCGGCATCGTAGCGCCTTCGCGAATGGGCCCAGCGGCTGTTGCGTCTCTCCCGCCCAGAGGCCAGCGCGACGATCTGGGTCAGCCGCTCGGGCCCGCCCCGGGCCCCGCGCGCAATGGTGGTCGGAAAGCGGATCTCGTGAAAATCGCTCATCGCCGTCTCCGTCACAGCGCGCGGCTGCCGCGCGCCA
Organism: Methylobacterium sp. CCH7-A2; assembly: GCF_001557075.1. NCBI lineage: Bacteria > Pseudomonadati > Pseudomonadota > Alphaproteobacteria > Hyphomicrobiales > Methylobacteriaceae > Methylobacterium > Methylobacterium sp. CCH7-A2. The sequence continues at coordinate 48,869 of NZ_LSKN01000021.1, read as the reverse complement.
CCGCCCGTGCGATGGCGGCGGAAAGCTGCGCCTCGGAGCGGCGGAAACTGTCGGCGTCGGGCGTCGAGACCTGGACGACGACGTTGAGCGGCCGCCGCGCCTCGCCGGAGGAGCGCACGCCCAGCTTTCCGTCGGCCCCCCGGCTCAGCGGCAGGATCGCCTCAGCCCCGCGCTCGCCCATCAGGCCGAGGCCGCGCCCGAGCGGGAAATAGGCCGGCGAGGCGATGACCCCTCCGTCGGCGAAGGGCGCGACGGGGGCGCTCGCCGCCGCGCCACCGACATTGAATCCGCCAAAGGCGCCAGCGAGGCCCTTCAGTCCGCTGCCCAGCAGGTTCGACAGGCTGCTCTGGAGCGGCTTGAGCGCCGATTTGAGCAGGCTCTCCGTGATGGATCGCCCGACGCTGCGCAGCACCTCGTCGAAGCGCTTGCCCTCGACGATGCCCTTGGCGAAGGCATTGGTGATCGATTTCCCGAAGCTGGCGGCCGATTTGTCGAGGCTCTGCGTCAGCGAGCCCAGGGTCCGCAGGTCGGACAGGCGGGAGGAGAGGTCGATCTCGTCATCGGCCATGATGGACCTTTCGGGATGGAGGGGTGGCGAATCCGGTCAGGCGTCGGGATGGGCCGCCATCAGCGCCAGAAGAGCGTCGCGCGCCGGGGCTCCGGTGTCTTCGCCGTAGCGGTGGGCGCGCATGGCGGCGGCGATCTCGCGCGGAGTCGCGGCCCAGAAGATATCGGGCGGCCAGCCGAGACGGCCGAGCCCGAAGGCCATGATCTCGGCCCAGGGAAAGGGCGCCGCCGGCGGCGTCAGCCCACCGGCGGCGCCGGAGGGGGGATTTTGGCCTCCAAGGGCGGAGGGCCGCCTGCGGCGTCGCCGAAAGTCGCCTCGAGCAAAGCGATCGCCGCATGGATGGCGCCGTTGAGCCCGCCGTCGAAGGCCATCTCCCTGACCTCATCCTCGCCGAACGAGCTGCCGGCGCCACGCAGCCCCGCCGCCAGGATGCGTGAAACGTCGCGCGCCGAGAGCCGCCCCGTCGCGAAGCGCTCACCGAGCGCGGGAAGGCTATCGACCGCGAAGGCCTGCTCGAGCTCGGCGAGCGCGCCCAGCGTCAGCCGCATCGGCAGCGCTCGCCCCTCGACCATCAGGGCCGTTTCGCCCCGGTACCGGTTGACCACCGCCGCTCTCCTCACAGTGCCGCAAAGGCGAGCTGGCCGGCGGATTCGAGCGAGAGATCGAAGGTGACCTCGCCGGCATGGTCGCCGCGATATTCGAGGCTCGACAGTTGGAACGGGCCCGTGACGGTGCCGAAATCCGGCACCACGACCTGCCAGATGCGGATGGCCCCGTCGAAGAAGATCTGACGCACGAGCGCGTCCGAGGCATCGTCCTTGAAGATCCCCGCCCCGCTGATCGCGGCCCGGCGCATGCCGGCGCCGGCCAGAAGCTCGCGCCAGCGTCCGGCGGATTCCGAATGGGTCACGTCGACCGCCTCGGCGTTGAACGCGATCTGCCGGGCGCGCAGCCCCGCGACGGTCACGAACACGCCCCCTGCGTCCGCCGCCTTGAGCAGCAGATCCTTGCCCTTCTGTGCCGACATCCGGCCCTCCATCGTCCTGTCCGGTTGAAGTCAGAGCGCTTCCGTCACGGCCCGGAACCGGAGCGCGACGAAAGCGAGGCCGGTGGCGCCGTCCCGCGCCAGGCGGCTGGAGCGCCAGCGCAAATTGACGAGGCGATGCCCGACCAGTGCCGGTGTCGCTTCATCGAGGACGGTCGCAATGCGGGCCGCCGCTTCTAGCGCCAGCCGCGCGGAGCCGCTCTCGCCCGCCCAGACGGTCAGGCCGAAATCCTGCTCGCAGCCGCGTTCGGTCCCGGTCGACCAGTCGCGGGCCTCGACCTCGCCATGCACGACATAGACGCCGGTCGCGCCCCGCGGCGCCTCGTCATGGATGCGGCCCGGACCGATGAGGGCGATGAGGCCCGTGTCGGCCTCGAGCGCAGCCTGCACTGCCGCTCGCAGCGGAAGGATCGCATCGCTCATGGACCGATCTCCCGCACCAGGCAGACGAGACGTCGCCGGTCGCCATCAGGGTCGGCGACGGCACGGATGTCGTAGAGATGGTTGCCGTCGCGCAGGCGCTGGCCCGCATCGACGCCGGCGCGCCAGCGCAGCGTGACGCGGTGGGTCGCGCTCTGTTCGGGCCTCCCGCGACGCCATTGCTCGGCCCCCGAGAGCCATTCGACCTGTGCCCAGAGAGCGGCCACGGTCGTGAAAGCCTGGGTCTTGCCCCCCAGCCCGTCGGCGTTCGCAACCGGCGCTTCGAGAACGAGCCTCCGCCGCAGCGCGCCGACATCGCTGCCGTGCGGATGATGGGACGCCATGGCTCAGAGCCTCGCGCGGCGGAAGGGCGCGATCAGCGCCATGATTTCGGTCGGCAGAGCCTCGGCATCGCGGCCGACGACGTCGCCGCGGTGCTCGAACCAGCGCGCCGCCAGCCGCAGCACCGCCTGGCGCAGCAGCGCGGGCACGGACTGGGCATTGGGCCCGAAGCCGGCGACGACATCGATCTCGATCGCGCCGCGCAGCCGGCCGATCTCGGGCACCTCTCCCACGACGTGCAGCACCGGCGGGTCTGAGGCCCGGTCGAGTTGCAGGGCACTGGCGACGACCGGCTGCGGCGCACCCAGGGCGTCATAGACGCGGGCGGCGGTGAGCGTGCCGACGGGCGAGAGCGGCAGACGGATCTCGCCGCTGTCCGGCCAGCGATCGAGCACGATCCGCCAGCTCTGGTCGACCAGGAGGCGTCCCGAGGTGGCCTCGACCATCAATCTGGCGGCCGTGATCAGGGTCGCGACGAGATCGTCCTCCTCCGTCTGGTCGAGCCGCAGGAAGGCGCGGGCTTCCGCCAGCGAGACCGGCTCCTGGGCCGGCGGGGTCAGGGCAATCGGCGTCATGGTCGCTCCGATGCGGGGTTCAATTGCAAGGGGCGACGCGCTATCGAGCCCTTCCTAGCTGGAGGAGCGCGATGCGCGTCGGATTTCTGATCGGGCTCGGCATGCTCGCCGGCACTCTGGCGGCCGCGCCGGCGGCGGCCGTCGTCGGCGGCCGCGAAGGGGGGCCGTTGGCGAGCTCGACCCTGATGGTTCTCAATGCCCGGGGTGGCGTCTGCACCGGCATCGTCCTGTCGCCGCGCAGCGTGCTGACGGCCGCCCATTGCGCTGCGGGGGGGACCGAACTGCGGATCCACTGGAAGGAGGGCGGCGGCGAGCCCGTCCTGCTGGCGCCGGCCGCCGTCGTTCTACATCCGGAATTCCGGTCGGACGCCGTCGCGGCGCGCCAGCGCTCGATCGATCTCGCTCTGCTGCGTCTGGCGCAGCCGCTGCCCGGCCGATTCGCGGCGGCAACGCTGCTGGACGGCGCCCCGCCCCGCGCCGGCAACGCCATCGACCTCGCCGGTTACGGCGTGTCGCGCGAGGGCGAGGCGCGCAGCACCGGCATCTATCGCTCCGCGACGCTCGCCGTGGTCGAGCCCTATGGGCCGGGCCGCATCCTGCTCTGGGCCGCGGACGCCGCCGGCGCGGGCAAGCGCAGCGGGCCGGGCGCCTGCCAGGGAGACTCGGGCGGGCCCATGGTCTCGGGCGACGGCGTGGTCGCCGTCACGAGCTGGTCGACCGGCCCGTCGGGCCGCAGTTGCGGTCTCCTCAGCCAAGGCGTCCTCGTGGCGCCGCAACGCGGCTGGATCGACGGGACGCTGGCGCGCTGGTCTGACAGGGCGATCTGGAGACCGTCCCGCTGAGGGAAAAGCTGGACTGGCGCTCGCCAGTCCCTAGATTGAAGGATGTTCGTCCATCCGGTCCGCCTCATGACAACGCGCCGCCTCACCTTTGCTCTCGCCACCGCGCTGCTCGCGGGCAGCACGCCCGCGCTCGCAGTCATCGGTGGCATCGCCTCGCAGGATGTGCGGGGCGCGCGGGCCTCGACCCTGCGGATCGAAACCAGCCGCGGCGAACTCTGCTCCGGCGCGGCGATCGCGCCCGAGCTGGTGCTGACGGCGGCGCATTGCCTGATGGGCGGCGGTTCGGTCAGCGTGGTGAGCCTCGATCCCAATTTCCGCCCGCGCCGCCATGCCGTTCTGGCTGTGATGCCCCATCCCAGCTTCGTGCCGGGCACGACGCCACGCACCCAGCCGGGCGCCGATCTCGCGATGCTGCGCCTGTCTGCCCCCCTCCCGTCCGATATCCAGCCCGTCACGCTCGGCGGCGGCCTGTGGCAGGGCGAGGTCGTGACCATGGCGGGCTTCGGCCTCTCGGTCGAAACCAACAAGAAGACGGCGCGACGCCTGCGCGAGACGCGGCTGGTCAACGCCGGCAACTACACGACGCAGAACACCGTCAAAGTGGCCGTCGACCCCGAGGCCAGGGGCGAGACGCCCGGTGCCGGCGCCTGCCGCGGGGATTCCGGCGGGCCGGTCCTGCGCGGCGAGATCCGCTCGCGCGATCTCGTGGGCATCGTCAGCTGGTCGAGCGGTCCGCTGAATACGCGCGAGCGACGCATCTGCGGCGGCTTCACCGCGATCACGCCGATCAGCGAGCACCGGGCCTGGATCACGGAGTCCGCGGCTAGGCTGCTCACGCTCGGGACCAACCAGCGTCTGGCCGAGCAGCCTGCGCCGTCCGGCTACAGTTGGTGGCCGATGCGCTGAGGGCGGAGCCCGCCCCCAGCCAGCGGTACGGGCTCAGGCGGCGAACCGCAGCCCCTTGATCGCCGCGAAGTCCTGCACGCCGCCACCGACCCGTTTGGTCGTGTAGAACAGCACATAGGGCTTGGCGGAATAGGGATCGCGCAGGATGCGCACGCCGGCGCGATCGACGACGAGATAGCCCCGGCGGAAGTCACCGAAGGCCAGCGCGAGCGCATTGTTGGCGATGTCGGGCATGGTCTCCGCCTCGACGAGCGGGAAGCCCATCAGCGTCGCGGGCGCGCCGATCGAGGCCGGCGGCTGCCAGAGATACTGGCCCGTCGAGTCCTTGAACTTGCGGACCTGCGCCTGCGTCTTGCGGTTCATCACGAAGGACGCGTTCTGGCGGTAGCCGGCCTTCAGCGCATAGACGAGATCGACCAGGATGTCGGACGGGTTGGCCGTGGCGAAGGCGCCGGCGACGCCGGTGTTGAGGACGCCGATGCTGCCCCAGTTCCAGCTCGCTTCCGCGACCATGGGATAGGCGAGGAAGCCCTTGGGCTTGTCGATGCCGTCGCCGCTGACGAAGGCCGCCCCCTCCTGCTCGGCGAAGGCGCTCTCGACCTCTTCGGCGATCCACTGGTCGATGTTGACGATGGCGTCGTCGAGCAGGGTCTGCGTCGCCGCCGGCATGGCGTAGAGTTCCATCGCCGGGAAGGAGAGCTCCGCCAGGGTGGGCGAGCCGGTCTGCGGGCGCGCCGCGCTCTCGCCGACCCAACCGGAAGCCGGCCCGGTAGTCGAGAACGCCTTCTTGTAGGTGCCGGACGAGATCGTCCGCACCGTCGCCAGGGCGCGGATCGGCGAGGCGGTCGAAAGCCGCCGCAGAATCTCGCTCTCGACGCTGGAGGGGGCGAGATAGCCGCCGTCCGGCCCCGAGCCGGCCGAGAGCGCCTTGGCCTCGAGCCGCTTGAGGCCGCTCGCCTCGCCGCTGCGGACATAGGCCGCGAAGGCGGCCTTGTGCTCGCCGACCAGCGGATCGCGCGGCTCGTCGCGCCCGAGCGCCGGGCGGCTGCGGTCCAGCGTCATCCGGTCGATGCGGCGCATCGTCTCGTCGAGGGCGGCGTCGATGCGCGCCATCTTCTCCTCGGTCAGCGGATCGACGCCGTGGCGGCTTTCGATCTGCGCGAGGCGCTCGTCATTGCTGACGCGGTAGCTCTCCAGCGTGTAGCGCAGATCGTCGAAGGCCAGCGACAGATCGGCGCCGGCGGCCTTGCTCTCGGGAGCGTGGTTGACAGTGGTCATGGTCTCTCCTTCGGGGAAAAGCAGTTTCAGGCGTGAGCGAAGGCGGCGTGAGAGGACCGCTGCGCGGGGCGCAGCGCCTTGACGGCGGAGATCCGGGCCTGCGGCAGCATCGGGAAGGTGACGATCGAGATCTCCCAGAGGTCGATCCGCTCCAGCCGGCGCAGGCCGCTGCGCGGCTCGGTGCGGGCGCGCTCCGAACGGAAGCCGATCGAGAGCCCATCCACCGCGCCTTCGCGCATCAGGGCGTGGATCTCCCGGGCACGGGCGACCGCCAGCGAGAGCTGGCCCCTGACGAAGAGCCCGCGCGAATCCTCGGTGAGCGCGATCCAGCGGCCGATCGGCTCGGCCGGATCATGCTGCCAGAGCAGCTTGACGCCCGCAGGCCCCCGCCGCGCCAGGCTCTCGCGAAAGGCGCCGCGCTCGACGATGTCCTTGCCGAGATCGGCGATGCCGAAGAGGCTGGCATAGCCCTCGAACAGCCCGTCGAGGCCGATGCGCGCCGGCGGCAGCGGCAGGAACTTGCACTCGCGGTCGCAGGGGCCGGCAGGAGCGCGCGCCCTCATCGCGCCCGCTCCCCGGCCTTGCCGACGCGACCCGCACCGCCTTCCAGCCGCGCCAGATGGCGCAGGAAGCGGCCGAAGGCCTCGGTGTTGGCCGGCCCGCGCGCCGGCTGCCGCGGCGGGCTGCGGCCCGGGCCGGAGGCTTTCGGCGGGGCGGGCTTATGGTCTGCGGAACGCGTCATGGCTGGTCCCCCTCGTGACGGGCGTTGAAGCGGTTGAGTTCGCGCACGAAGTCGTCGAAGCGGCGGTTGGCGGCGGAGAGCTCGCGCATCACGAACCAGGCTGCGGCCGAGGCCGTCGCAGCCCAGAGCAGGAGGCCGAGATGGCCGACATCGGCGCGCCCGACGAAGGCGGTGACGATCTGGTCGAGCAAGTTCACGGGCTCACCCCTCCCCCTCCGGCGCCCGGCCGTAGCCGACCGCCTCGCGCTTCTCGTCCTCGCTGAGGAAGGTCGCCGCGCCGAGCCGGCGCCAGAGCGATTCCCGCTCCTCGGCCAAGGCCTCGATCGCGTCGAGATCGGGCTCGAGCGAGAGATCGCCGCCGAAGGCCGGCCCGAGCCATTGCGCCAGCGACTGCGCGGTGCGCCGCACCAGCGGGATCGCGGTCTGACGCCAGAAGGCGCGGTTGGCCTCGGCGAAATTGGCATGGGTGTTGTCGCCGGGCAGGCCGAGCAGCAGCGGCGGCACGCCGAAGGCGAGCGCGATCTCCCGCGCCGCGACGCCCTTGGCCGCGACGAAATCGAGTTCGGCCGGCGTCAGCGAGAGCGGCTTCCAGTCGAGCCCGCCTTCGAGCAGCAGGGGCCGGCCGGCATTGCGGGCGCCCTGGAAGCTGTCTTCAAGCTCGGCTTTCAGCCGCTCGAACTGCGCGTCGGTCAGGCTCGCCCCGTCGGGCCCATCATAGACCAGCGCACCGGAGGGCCGGGCCGCATTGTCGAGCAGGCCCTTGTGCCAGGCGCTGGCGGCGTTGTGGATGTCGAGCGAGCAGGCGGCGGCCTCGATCGGCGAGAGGCCGTAATGGTCGTCGACCGGATGGAACAGGGTGAGATGCAGGATCGGCGGAACGACGCCCTCGTCCTGCCGGAAGCGGATGGTGTCGCCGCCGACCGTGTAGTCATAGGCTTCCGGCCAGCCATCGCGGCCGGGCACGACCTTCATCCGGTCAGGCCGCAGCGCATAGAGTTCGCGCGGCTCGGCCCCCGTGCCGGCGGCCTCGACATAGGCGTTGCCGGCGACCAGCAGATGCCCGAACAGCATCTCGCGAAAGGCGATGCCGCCCTGGCGCGGATTGGGCCGGTCGATCAGCGCGAGCGCCGGATGCTCGGGCCTTTCCCGATCACCGATCTTGGCGATCAGCGGCGTCTGCGCCGCCGCCTCGGCGATCAGCCGGACGCAGCGATGCACGACCGGGTTGCGCTCATAGCCCTCGCGGGCGAGCGCCGCATAGTCGCGCGGCGTCCAGACCGGACGACCGGCCTCGTGCAGCGCGATCAGCGGCCCGACTCGCGAGCGCTTGCGTTCCGGCGCGGCGAAGCCGCGCAGGTGGCGAAGGAGATGGAGCATGGAGGTCTCGCTGTTGAAGTGGTCCGTCATTGCGAGCACAGCGAAGCAATCCAGAACGGCAGCGCTCGACGGCCCCTGGATTGCTTCGCTGTGCTCGCAATGACGGCGCGCCGCCCGAGAATGACGGGCCTAAATCCCCCTCACCCGCGGCCGGCCCTTGGGGCCGAGCATCAGATGGGTCAGCGCCCAGACGAGCGCGTCGAGCCGGTCGGGCGAGCGGCCGGAGCTGAGGCCGCCGGGGCCGAAATCGCACATCTCGTCTTCGAGCGCGGGAAAGGCGCCGGCATGGCGCACCCGCCCCTGCGCATAGAGCGCCGCCACAGGCTCGGCCCGCAGATATTTGCCGCGCGTCGCCCTGACCGCGCTGACCGGCACGCCGGCATCGACCTCGCGGATGACCGCGGTCGCCATCTCGCCGCCCTGGTTGACCTCGACGACGAGCGCATCGGCCTCGAAGCGCCGGTAGAGCGCGACCGCCTTGGCCGCCCATTCATGCGGGCGGGCACCCGCCACCGTCCCATCCTCCAGCACATGGCCGAGGCCGTCTCCGTCGAGGCCGGCGACCACCAGCCCGCAGGAATCGGCGCGGGCCGAGGACGAGGCCGGCGGATCGACCGCGACCACGATCCGCGCCAGAGCCGGCGCCTCCCGCTCCCGGCACTCCTCGATCATCGCCCGCGTCCAGAGCGCATCCGCGCTTTCCTCGACCAGTTCGCCGTCGAGTTCCTGCCGGCCGAGCCGCGTGCCGCCATAGCTGAGCGTCACGCTGCGGATGAAATCGGCCGCGAGGTTGAAGCGGTTGGCGCTCGTCGCGGCGCGGCTGACGGCCACTTCGGGATCCGCCAGCAGCCGCTTGATCAGCGGCACGGGGCGCGGCGTCGTGGTGACGATCTGGCGCGGCCGGTCGCCGAGGCGTAAGCCGAATTGCAGCATGTCCCAGGTCTCCTGAAGGTTCGGCCATTTCGCCAGTTCGTCGGACCAGGCGGCGCCGAATTGCGGGCCGCGCAGCCCTTCCGGATCTTCCGCCGAGAACACCTGGGCGATCGCGCCATTGGGCCATTCGAGCCGCCGCCGCGAGGGATACCAGCTCGGCCGCTCCCAGCGGGTGTGGATCGCAAGCAGTCCGGAGACGCCCTCGATCATCACGTCGCGGACCTGGCCTTGCGTCTCGCCGACCAGCGCGATCCGTTCTGTCGCAGCCGGCGCATAAGGCTCCTGCCCCAGCGCCATGCCCTTGACCCATTCGGCGCCGGTGCGGGTCTTGCCCGCGCCCCGCCCGCCAAGCACCAGCCAGACACCCCGGAGCGGGGGTGGCGGCGGCATCTGGTCCGGCCGCGCCCAGATCGTCCATTCGACGATCAGAACCTCGTATTCGTCAGGCGTCGCCGTCGACAGGAGTTGCCGCAACAGCGGGATTCGTCTCTCCGGCGGCAAGGACTTCAAGACGTCGTGCAAGCTCCTTTCGGAGCTCGGCGACGTGGCGCAGTCCGGCGGCGGGCGAGAGTTCATCGTTGGATCTGTCCTCCCGGCCGGGCGACGCCGCGTCGAGCGCCACCAGTTCGCGCACCGTGCGGGCCAGCACCGCGAGCGCCTTCGCCTCGGATTCGCTGGCGGCTGCGCCCTTCGGCAGTTCGTCGAGCCGCGCCTCATGCGCGTCGAGCTGGCGCTGCGCCGCGCGCCAGAGCCGCGTCACCACGGCCTTGCGGGCCACGGACAGACGCTTGCCCTTCGCGACCGGCAAAGCCGGCGCGTCTTCCTCGGGATCGGACATGGGTAAAACCTCGCAGGGCCGGACATGCGAAAGCCGCCGGCGGATGGGCGCGGCGGCTTGGGCGTCAGTCACACTTCGTGAGCGTTCCTGATGTCTAGCGGATCAGCGTGACGCTGTCAAGGACTAATTTCCTACAACCGTGGGGCGATGATATGGAGGCGCTCACACCTCCTCCTTCTCCACCCATTTATACGTCACCGCCGGCACATACTGCTCCATGCGGTCGAGCAGCGTCGCGGGCTCCGTGTCGGTGATCGTCATGGCGCGGTGGGTCTGCTTGAGGAAGCCGGCCTCCACCGTGTTGTCGAGGAAGGTCGCCAAGGGATCGTAGAAGCCGGCGACATTCAGGAAGGCGAGCGGCTTGTCGTGGATGCCGAGCTGGGACCAGGTCCAGATCTCGAACAGCTCCTCGAAGGTGCCGATGCCGCCGGGCATAGCGATGAAGCCCTCCGAGAGTTCGGCCATGCGGGCCTTGCGGATATGCATGGTTTCGACGATCTCGAGGCGGGTCAGGTGGTGATGGCCGACCTCCTTCTCGCGCAGCGCGCGGGGGATGACGTCATGGACCTCGCCGCCGGCCGCGAGCGCGGCATCGGCGACGATGCCCATCAGCCCGACCGCGCCGCCGCCATAGACCAGCACCATGCCGCGCCTCGCAATCTCGGCGCCCATGGCGCGCGCGCCTTCGGCATAGACAGGATCATTGCCGGGGTTGGACCCGCAGAACACGCAGACGGATTTCATCGGCTCAGGCCCCCTTTGCGGCAAGCGCCTGCAGGATGCGGGCCCAGGAGCGCTGGCCCTTGTGGAAGGAGGAAAGGTCGTATTTCTCGTTGGGCGAATGCACGCGGTCGTCATCGAGCCCGAAGCCGACGAGCAGCGTGTCGATGCCGAGCAGGCGCTTGAAATCGCCGACGACGGGGATCGACCCGCCCGAGCCGATGGTCACCGCCTTGCGTCCCCATTCCTCGGTCAGCGCGTTTTGCGCCTGGCGCAGCGCCAGCGACTCGACCGGCACGGCGATCGCCGGCGAGGCGCCATGGGCGACGAACTCCGCCGTGACGTCGGCCGGCAGCCGCTCGCGCACGAAGGCCTGGAAGGCGGCGGCGATCTTGGCCGGGTCCTGCTTGCCGACGAGGCGGAAGGAGACCTTGGCCGAGGCCTTGCCGGCGATCACGGTTTTGGTGCCCTCCCCGGTATAGCCGCCCCAGAGCCCGTTGACGTCGCAGGTCGGGCGGGACTGGATCTGCTCGATCAGCATGCGCCCCTTCTCGCCGATCGAGTGCTTCAGCCCGATCTGGCCGAGGAACTCGTCCTCGGTGAGATTGAGATCGGCCCAGTCGGCCTTCTGCTGGTTGGTCGGCTCCTCGACGCCGTCATAGAAGCCCGGCAGCGTGATGCGCCCGTCCTCGTCATGCAGGGCTGCAACGATCTTCGCGAGCACATGGACGGGGTTGGCCGCCGCACCGCCGAACAGGCCGGAATGCAGGTCGCGGTCGGCGCAGGTGATCGTCACCTCCTGATAGACCAGCCCGCGCAGCGAGGCGGTGATGGCCGGGGTCTGCCGGTCCCACATGCCTGTGTCGCAGACGAGCGCAAAATCGGCCTTCAACTCGGCGGCGTTGTCGCGGACGAAGGCCGGCAGGTTGACCGAGCCCGATTCCTCCTCGCCCTCGACCATGACGGTGACACCGATCGGCAAGTCGCCCGTCTCGGCGAGCGTCGCCCGCAGCGCCTCGACGAAGGTCATGACCTGGCCCTTGTCGTCGCAGGCGCCGCGCGCGACGATGACCTTGCGGCCGGGCTCGATCTCCTTGATCACCGGCTCGAAGGGCTTGGTCTCCCAGAGCTCCAGCGGATCGACCGGCTGGACGTCGTAATGGCCGTAGAACAGCACATGCGGCGCGCCGGGCTTAGGCCGGTGGGCGAGCACGATCGGATGGCCGGGCGTCTCGCGCAGGCCGGCGGTGAAGCCGAGCGCTTCCAGATCCTTCGCCAGCCACTCCGCCGCGCGGCGGCTGTCGGCGGCATAAGCCGAATCGGTCGAGATCGAGGGGATTTCGAGCCAGGAGGACAGCCGCGCCAGCGAGGCGTCGAGATCGGCATCGAGGCGGGCGAGGATCGCGGGAAGCTGGGTCATGGCACTCGGCAGGGCTGGGCTCGTGCCGGGCGGCTGAGCCGATTCAGGTGACGCCATCATGGCAAGGCGCAGGGCCGGCGTCAGCCTCGTCCTGACATGGCATCGATGCGAAGGCGCACGTCATTCTCGGGCTTGACCCGAGAATCTCATGACCAGATGGCTGGTTTACGAGATGCTCGGGTCAAGTCCGAGCATGACGCAGGGCGATACGCTCAGCGCTTCCCGCCCATCATGCTCCCCAGCACACCACGCAGGATCGCGGTGCCGACCTGGCGGCCGATTGTGGTCGCGGCCGAGCGGGCGGCGGAGGTCAGCACTTTTTCCGCCATGCTCTGCGGCAGGGCGCCGCCGCGGCTGCCGGGGCCGGTCTTGGGGCGCTGCTGCGGCGCGCCGCCACCAAGCCAGCCGCCGATCGTGTCGAGAATGCCGCCACCACCCGCCGTCGAGGCTTCGACGGGGCCGGCCTCGGCGAGGTTCTTGCGGGCGGCCAGCTCCTCATAGGCCGACTCGCGGTCGATCATGGTGTCGTATTTGCCCTTGAAGCCGGATTCGGTCAGCGCCTGCTGGCGGATCTGCGCCGAGCAGGGCCCGACCTGCGCCATCGGCGGGGCGATCAGCGCGCGCTCGACGACCGTCGGCGAGCCCTTGCCCTCGAGCGTCGAGATCAGCGCCTCGCCGACCGCCAGATGCATGATCGCCTCGGCGGTGTTGATCTTGGGGTTCTGTCGGAAGGTTTCGGCGGCCGCCTTGACCGCCTTCTGGTCGCGCGGGGTGAAGGCGCGCAGCGCGTGCTGGACGCGGTTTCCGAGCTGGGCCAGCACGGTCTCGGGGATGTCGAGCGGGTTCTGCGTGACGAAATAGACGCCGACGCCCTTCGAGCGGATCAGCCGCACGACCTGCTCGACCGCCGTCAGCAGGGCCTTGGGCGCGCCGTTGAAGAGCAGATGCGCCTCGTCGAAGAAGAAGACGAGCTTGGGCTTGTCGAGATCGCCGACCTCGGGCAGCTGCTCGAACAGCTCCGACAGCAGCCAGAGCAGGAAGGTCGCATAGAGCCGCGGATTGGCCATCAGCTTGTCGGCGGCCATGATGTTGACGATGCCGCGGCCATAGCGGTCCGTCCGCATTAAGTCGGAAATCTCGAGCGCCGGCTCGCCGAAGAACAGGTCGCCCTTCTGGTTTTCCAAGACCAGCAGCGCGCGCTGGATCGTGCCGACCGTCTGCGAGGTGACGTTGCCGTATTTGGTCGTCAGCTCCTTGGCGTTCTCGGCGATGAAGCCGAGGATGGCGCGCAGATCCTTGAGGTCGAGCAGCAGCAGTTTTTGCTCGTCGGCGATGCGGAAGGCGATGTTGAGCACGCCCTCCTGCGTCTCGTTGAGATCGAGCAGGCGGGCGAGCAGCAGCGGCCCCATCTCGGAGATTGTGGCGCGGACGGGATGGCCCTGCTCGCCGAAGACGTCCCAGAACACGGTGGTGAACTGGTCCGCCTCGTATTTCACGCCGATCTCCTCGGCGCGCTTGACAAAGGGCGGCTTGGAATCGCCGGGTGCGGCGATACCTGAGAGGTCGCCCTTGATGTCGGCTGCGAAGACGGGAACGCCCTCGCGGGCGAAGCCCTCGGCCAGCACCTGCAGCGTCACCGTCTTGCCGGTGCCGGTCGCGCCGGTGACGAGTCCGTGGCGGTTGGCGAGCTTGAGCAGGAGGGTTTCCGGCTTCCAGCTCTTGCCGATCAGAATCGCGCCGTCATCCGCCATGGGGCTTCCTGTTGTGCTGTCGATGGGTCAGGGCAAGGATGTAGCGAATGGTGGCGCGCGGCGGAAGCCCGCCGCGCGCCGGGACTATCGGGCTTCGCGAATAGTTGATATGTGAACCATCTGGCCGTCCGCGCCGCAACCCACAGGACCGAAACAATGGAAGAACTGATTTCCCGCGTGATTGCGGCCTCGGGCCTCAACGAAGAGCTCGCCCGCAAGGCGGTCGGCATCATCCTCGCTTTCCTTCAGAAGGAAGGTCCGCCGGCCGAGATCGGCGAGCTGATGGCGGCACTGCCTGGCGCAGCGGAGCTCGCGGCGGCCGAGGGCGGCGCCAAGGGCGGCCTGATGGGCATGGTCGGCGGCATGATGGGCGGCAGCGGCGGCGTGATGGCGCTCGGCGGCCAGCTCATGGGCGCCGGCCTCTCGATGGGGCAGATCCAGTCGGTCTCGAAGGAAATGTTCGCCGTCGGCCGCGAAAAGGCGGGCGAGGATGCGATGGGCGCCATCGTCGGCGCGATCCCGGGTCTCGGCCAGTTCGTCTGAGCCGCGCCACACTTTGACCGTTGCAACGCCGCCGCGAGGCGGCGTTGTCGTTTGTGCCCTCCCCGGCGCGGGTTTGCGCAGCCGCGTTGCGACGAAGTAGGAATGGCGGCGCGGCGTCCTGCATGGCAATCACCGCCGCGCAGCCGCGCGCGACGGCTGATGACGAGGACAGCTTCGCATGACTTCGGCCCCGGACCCCGACCTGTCCTTCATGAGCGCGTTTCCCGCTCCGACGCAGGAGGCCTGGCGCACGGCGGTCGACAAGGTCCTGAAGGGCGGCGATTTCGAAAAGCGGTTGGTCAGCAAAACGGCCGACGGCATCCGGATCGAGCCGCTTTATGCGGCGGCCTCGCCGTCGGCCCGGCCTTTGCGCGCTGAGGCCGGCCGCTGGCAGGTCACGACCCGGCTCGATCATCCTGATCCGGCCGAGGCCCAGAAGCTGGCCCTGGCGGACCTCGAGGGCGGTGCCAACGCCCTCACGATCGCCTTTGCCGGAGCCCGCGCCGCACGCGGATACGGGCTCATTGCGCAGGATGTCGCCGCTCTCGACGTCGCTCTCGACGGCGCGATGCTCGATCTGATCCAGTTGCGGCTCGATCCAGCCCCGGAGGGTCGCATCAACGCGCTGCTGCTGGCCGCGCTGATCGAGACGCGCGGGCTTTCGCCCGAGGCGCTGTCGATCGATTTCGGCATGGACCCGATCGGCGTCTTCGCCGGCACCGGCGGGCTCGCGGCCTCCTGGTCCGAGGTCGGGCGCCGGCTCGCCGCGACCGTTCGGGCGCTGAAATCGCGCGGCTTCAAGGGCCCCTTCGTGACGGTCGACACCCGGCCCTGGCATGAGGCCGGGGCGAGCGAGGCGCAGGAGCTTGGCTATGGCCTGGCGACGGCCATCGCCTATCTGCGCGCGCTGGAAGCCGAGGGTTTTTCGCTGCAGGAGGCGCGCGACGCGATCTCGTTTACGCTGGTCGCCGACACCGACGAGTTCCTGACCATCGCCAAGCTGCGGGCGGCCCGCCTGCTCTGGGCCCGCATCCAGAGCGCCTGCGGGCTGACGCCCGTGCCGATGGTCCTGCATGCCGAGACGGCGTGGCGTTCGCTGACGAAGCGTGACCCCTGGGTCAATCTGTTGCGCGGCACCATCGCGACCTTCTCCGCAGGCATCGGCGGGGCGGATGGCGTGACGGTTCAGCCCTTCACCGCGGCGCTCGGCCTCGCCGACGGCTTCGCCCGCCGCCTCGCCCGAAACACCCAGCTCGTGCTGCTGGAAGAGGCCAATCTCTGGCGCGTCGCGGACCCCACCGCGGGCGCCGGCAGCTTCGAGACTCTGACGCAGGCGCTGTGCGAGCAGGGCTGGGCTCAGATGCAGGCGATCGAACGGGAGGCGAAGGACGGCCTGCCGGGCATCCTCTCGGCGCTGACCGCCGGGACGGTCCAGACTGCGCTCGGACGCCAGCGCGAGGCGCGCGCGAAGGCGGTCGCGACGCGGCGCGAGCCGATCACCGGAACGAGCGAGTTCCCGAACCTGAAGGAGGCCGCGGTCACCGTGCTGGATGTCGCACCGGTCACCGCCGGCACATCGACGGGCCGGACCGGAACTGTGCCCGACCCGGAGGTACTGATCGCTCGGCTCGCCGCAGGCGCCGAACGCGAAGAGGGCCTCATCGCGCCGCAGGACGGCTTGCGGGCGCCTGCCCTGCCGTCGCTGCGGCTGGCCGAACCCTTCGAGGCGCTGCGCGACCGGGCCGATGCGGCTGCGGAGCGGCCGGTCGTCTTCCTCGCGACGCTCGGACCGGTCGCCGATTTCACGGCACGCGCCGGCTTTGCGCGCAACCTGTTCGAGGCGGGCGGTCTCGCCGCCCCGGTCGGCGACGGCTTTGCAAAGAAGGGCGGCACCGGTCTCGCCGCGCTCGCGGCCGCCTTCACGGCCTCGGGCGCGCGTCTCGCCTGCCTCTGCGGGTCGGACGCCGACTATGGGGCTGAGGGCATCGCTGCCGCGCAGGCGTTGACGGCGGCCGGCGCGACCGTCTGGCTGGCGGGCCGGCCGGGCGAACTGGAGGCTGCACTGAACGAAGCGGGGGTGCGTTCGTTCATCTATGCCGGCTGCGACGTGCTCGACGCGCTGCGGCGCGCCCACGATGCCGCCTGAGGAGACCGGATCATGACCGCCATCGCCCTGACCATCGCCGGCTCGGATTCGAGCGGCGGCGCCGGCGTCCAGGCCGATCTCAAGACCTTCGCGGCGCATCAGGTCTATGGCGCCAGCGTCCTCGTCGCGCTGACGGCGCAGAACACCAAGGGCGTCACCGCCATCCACGCAGTGCCGGCGGACTTCGTCGCGCAGCAGATCGACGCCGTTTTCGAGGATCTCGACGTCGCGGCGGTCAAGATCGGCATGCTGGCGACGGCCGAGCTGATCGAGACCGTGGCTGCGGGGCTGAAGCGCCACGAAGCGCGCAACATCGTGCTCGACCCTGTGATGGTCGCGGCCTCGGGCGCGCGCCTGCTGGAAAACGAGGCCGTCGCCGCGATCCATCGCCATCTCTTCCCGCTGGCGACGCTGATCACGCCGAATCTGCCGGAGGCGGCCGCCCTGCTCGGCACCGGCGAGGCGGAAACCGAGGACGCGGTCGAGCGGCAGGCGGATGCGCTCGCGGCGCTCGGCGCCGCCAATGTCCTGATCAAGGGCGGCCACGGCGGCGGCGACAGCAGCAGCGACCTGCTCCTGCTCGCGGGCGGTAGCCGCCAGCGCTTCGCGGCGCCGCGCATCACCACGCGCAACACCCATGGCACGGGCTGCACCCTGTCATCCGCCATCGCGTCGGGGCTGGCAAAAGGGCTCCCGCTGCCGGAAGCCGTGGGCCACGCCAAGACCTACATCTCGGCGGCGATCGCGGCGGCCGACGAGGTTCCGGTTGGCCACGGCCACGGGCCGGTGCATCATTTCCACCACTGGTGGGATCGTCAGGACGGGAGACAGCCATGACAGCCATCCCGGATTTCACGACGCTGGCCTATGCCGACGGCACCAGCCCCGCCTCTCCCGCGCTCCCAACCGGCGAGCCCTGGCTGACGCCCGAGGGCATCCCGGTCAAGCCGGTCTACACGGCTCAGGATCGCGAGGGCCTGCCCTTCGTCGACACGCTGCCGGGCATCGCGCCCTATCTGCGCGGGCCCTACCCGACGATGTATGTCAACCAGCCCTGGACGATCCGGCAATATGCCGGCTTCTCCACGGCCGAGGATTCCAACGCCTTCTACAGGCGCAATCTCGCCGCCGGCCAGAAAGGCCTCTCGGTCGCCTTCGATCTGGCGACGCATCGCGGCTACGATTCAGACCACCCGCGCGTCGCGGGCGATGTCGGCATGGCAGGCGTCGCGATCGACTCGATCTACGACATGCGCACGCTGTTCTCCGGCATCCCGCTCGACCAGATGAGCGTGTCGATGACGATGAACGGGGCGGTGCTGCCGGTGCTCGCGCTCTACATCGTCGCGGCGGAAGAACAGGGCGTGCCGGCGGCCAAGCTCTCGGGGACCATCCAGAACGACATCCTCAAGGAGTTCATGGTCCGCAACACCTATATCTACCCGCCGGCGCCCTCGATGCGGATCATCGGCGACATCTTCGCCTACACCTCGGCCAACATGCCGAAATTCAACTCGATCTCGATCTCCGGCTACCACATGCAGGAGGCCGGGGCGACGCAGGACCTCGAGCTGGCCTATACGCTCGCCGACGGCGTCGAATACATCCGTGCCGGCCAGCGCGCGGGGCTGGGAGTGGATGCCTTCGCGCCGCGCCTGTCCTTCTTCTGGGCGATCGGCATGAATTTCTTCATGGAGGTCGCCAAGCTGCGCGCCGGCCGGCTGATCTGGGCGAAGCTCGTCAAGGATTTCGGCGCGCAGAGCGAGAAGTCGCTGCCGCTGCGCACCCATTGCCAGACCTCGGGATGGTCGCTGACGGCGCAGGACGTCTTCAACAACGTGCCGCGCACGATGATCGAGGCGATGGCGGCGACCCAGGGCCATACCCAGTCGCTTCACACCAACGCGCTCGACGAGGCGCTGGCGCTGCCCACCGACTTCTCAGCCCGCATCGCGCGCAACACGCAGATCCTGCTGCAGCAGGAGAGCGGCACGACCCGGATCATCGATCCCTGGGGCGGGTCCTATTATGTCGAGCGGCTGATGGCGGAGCTGGCGACGAAGGCTTGGGGCCATATCAGGGAAGTCGAAGCGCTCGGCGGCATGGCCAAGGCGATCGAGGCCGGCATCCCCAAGCTGCGCATCGAGGAGGCTGCCGCCAAGACGCAGGCGCGCATCGATGGCGGGCTGCAGGCGATCATTGGCGTGAACTGCTTCAAACCGGAGAACGAGGCCGCGATCGACGTGCTCAAGGTCGATAACGCCTCGGTGCGCGCGCAGCAGCTCGAAAAGCTGAAGCGCCTCAAGGCCGAGCGCAACGAAAGTGAGGTTCAGGCCGCGCTCGCCGCCCTGACCGAGGGGGCGAAGGGCGAGGCCAATCTGCTCGACCTCGCGGTGAAGGCGGCTCGCGCCAAGGCCACCGTCGGCGAGATTTCGCTGGCGATGGAGCAGGTCTTCGGGCGCCACCGGGCCGAGATCAAGTCGATCGCCGGCGTCTACAAGCGGGAGGTCGGCACGATGAACCCTGCGGTCACGCGCGTGCAGATGATGACGCAGGCGTTCGAGGAGGCCGATGGCCGCCGCCCGCGCATCCTCGTCGCCAAGATGGGACAGGACGGGCATGACCGCGGCCAGAAGGTGATCGCCTCGGCCTTCGCCGATCTCGGCTTCGACGTCGATATCGGCCCCCTCTTCGCCACGCCCGACGAGGCAGCCCGGCAGGGCGTCGAGAATGACGTCCACATCATCGGCGTCTCGTCGCTGGCGGCCGGCCATCTGACGCTGGTGCCCGAGCTCAAGGCGGCGCTCACCAAGGCCGGGCGGCCCGACATCATGATCGTGGTCGGCGGCGTCATCCCGCCGCAGGATTTCGAGGCGCTGCTCGAGGCCGGCGCCTCCGCGATCTTCCCGCCCGGCACGGTCATCGCCGATGCCGCCGAAAAGCTGCTCGAGGACCTCAACGGCCGGCTGGGCTATGTCCAGCGCACGGCCGCCGAATAGTAGACAGGCGCGGCCGGCGGGCCGCGCCTGTCCCATGATCACGGATGTCGCCGCGCGACACTAGCGCCAGCCGTGACCATAACCGTAGCCGTAGCGGGGCGGCGGCGGGCGGAAGCCGTAGCCGTCGGGGTGGTGCCAGCGGCGGCGGCCCCAGTAGCCGTGGAAGACGGGCGGCGGGGGCGGCCGCCAGCCGTGCCGGGGCGCCCCCCAGTCCTCCTCGTAGCGCCCTCCGAAAGCCTCGGCGGTGGCGGGCGCCACGACGCTGCCCGCAGTGAACACGGCGGCGCCGAGAGCGAGCCCGGCCAGCGCGGTAACGACGAATCTGCGGGCCATGATCCTTGTCCTGTTGCCGGCTCGGGCCATCCCCTCGCCTTGACCAGGACCATGGCGGATCGCGTCTGAACGGCGTTTGAGGCCGCCATTCACACGCCGTTTAGCGGGAGCCGTCTCCGGGGACGCCCCGTCGCGAGCGTCAGCCCGCCAGAGCCTGCCGGCGCTTCAGCAGCAGCGAGGCCGCGATCACCACCGTGGCGACGAAGCCGATCAGGATGGTGCAGGCGGCGTTGATCTCGGGCGAGACGCCGAGCCGAACCGCCGAATAGAGCCGCATCGGCAGCGTGGTGGCGCCCGGCCCGGTGGTGAAGCTCGCGATCACGAGGTCGTCGAGCGACAGGGTGAAGGCGAGCAGCCAGGCCGCCGCCACCGCCGGCGCGATCAGCGGCAGGGTCACCGTCCAGAAGGTCACCAGCGGCGTAGCGCCGAGATCGCGCGCCGCCTCCTCCAGCGAGCGGTCGAAGCCGACGAGACGGGCCTGCACGACGATGCAGGCGAAGCCGAGGCCGAAGGTCGCGTGGGCGATCGTCACCGTCCAGAAGCCGCGCTCCACATCCGCCGCCACGAAGAGCAGCAGCAGCGACAGGCCGGTGATCACCTCCGGCATCACCAGAGGCGCCAGCGCCATGCCGGAGAACAGCAGGCGCCCGCGGAAACGGCCCTGCCGCGCCAGCGCCAGCGCGGCCAGCGTGCCCAGCGCGGTGGCGAGCGTGGCCGAGACGAAGGCGAGGCGCAGGCTGAGCCAGGCCGCCGACAAAAGCGCCTCGTTGGAGAGCAGAGCGCCGTACCAATGCGTCGAGAAGCCGCCCCAGACGGTGACGAGCCGCGAGGCGTTGAAGGAATAGGCGATCAGCGCCAGGATCGGCAGGTAGAGGAAGGCGAAGCCCGCGACGAGGGCGAGGATGAGGCCGGGGCCGAGCCGCGTCATGCCGCGCCCCCCTCGCCTGCCCGCGACAGCCGCGCGCGCTGCAGCAGCGCCAGCGGCAGGACGAGCACCACCAGCAGCACGACCGCCACCGCCGAGGCCAGCGGCCAGTCGCGGTTGGAGAAAAACTCGGTCCACAACACCTTGCCGATCATCGTCGTGTCCGGCCCGCCGAGCAGGTCCGGAATGACGAATTCGCCGATGGCGGGGATGAACACGAGTGCCGAGCCCGCCAGGATGCCGGGCAGCGAGAGCGGCAGCGTCACCGTCAGGAAGGCCCTGAGCGGCGTCGCGCCGAGATCGGCGGCGGACTCCAGCAGGCTACGATCGAGCTTCTCCAGCGTCGCATAGAGCGGCAGCACCATGAAGGGCAGATAGGAATAGACCATGCCGATCAGGACCGCGGTCTCGGTATTCAACAGTCGCAGCGGCTGATCGCTCAGGCCGAGCGCCGCCAGCGCCATGTCGAGCAGCCCCTCGGGCCGCAGGATACCGATCCAGGCATAGACCCGGATCAGGAAGGAGGTCCAGAACGGCAGGATCACCAGCACCAGCAGGATGGCGCGCCAGCGCATAGGGGCGCTCGCCATCGCGTAGGCCAGCGGATAGCCGATCGCGAGCGCGATCAGCGTCGTCAGCGCCGCGATGCGCAGCGAAAAGAGATAGCTCTGCCAGTAGAGCGGATCCTCCGAGATCAGCCCGAAATTCTCGAGATCGAGCCCTGCCAGGAAGTCGCGCAGGGCCGCGAAGCCCTCGAAATGCGGGGCATAGGGCGGCAGCGCGGTGGCGGCATCCGACAGCGCGATCCGCAGTACCATGACGAATGGCGCGAGGAAGAAGAGCCCCAGCCAGAGATAGGGCACGGCCACGATGAGACGGCCTTGTGCCGTCACTTTCGAGACCGGCCCGCTCACGGCTTCAGCACCAGCCCGGCCTCGACGTCCCAGGACAGCCAGACCGCATCCTCCCAGGCGAAGGGGCGCTCGATGCGGCGGGAGCGGTTGGTCAGCGAGACCTTCAGGAGTTGGCCGTCGTCGCCGCCAATCATGACCTGAACCATGGTCATGTCGCCGAGATAGCCGATGTCCCAGATCTCGCCGCGGACCTTGTTGGTGCCCTGGGCCGGCTCGTCATGGCTCAGCGCGATCTTCTCAGGCCGCAGCCCGACGAGGACCGGCGCGCCGGGGGACAGGGCCGGCGCCTCCTCATCGAGTTCGACGATGCCCGCCAGCGGCGTCATCACGCTGACGAGATCGCCCTCGACGGATTCGACGCGGCCCTCGAGGATGTTGATGTCGCCGACGAACTCCGCGACGTGGCGGCTCACGGGGGCCTCGTAGATCACGTCCGGCGGGGCGATCTGGACGAGCCGGCCATGGTCCATCACCGCCATGCGGTCGGCCATGGTCATGGCCTCGTCCTGGTCGTGGGTGACGACCATGAAGGTGGTGCCGAGTTCGCTCTGGATGTCCATCAGCTCGAACTGGGTGGCCTCGCGCAGCTTGCGGTCGAGCGCCGCCATCGGCTCGTCGAGCAGCAGGAGCTTCGGACGCTTGGCGAGCGCGCGGGCGAGCGCGACACGCTGGCGCTGTCCGCCGGACAACTGGTCCGGGCGGCGCTTGCCCAGCCCGTCCAGCTTGACCAGCGCCAGCATCTCAGCCATGCGCCGGTCGATCTCGGCCCGCGGCAGCCCCTCGCGCTTCAGGCCATAGCCGATGTTGTCGGCGACGCTGAGATGCGGGAACAGCGCATAGGACTGGAACATCATATTGACCGGCCGCAGATGCGGCGGGACGGCGGTGATGTCGACGCCGTCGAGCAGGATCTGCCCTTCGTCGGGCGTCTCGAAGCCCGCCAGCATCCGCATCAGCGTGGTCTTGCCGCAGCCGGACGGGCCGAGCAGGGCGAAGAACTCGCGCGGGTAGAGCGAGAGCGAGACATCGGCGACGGCGGTGACGCCGCCGAAGCGCTTCGTCACCGCGCGGAACTCGACCAGCGGCTGCGCGGCAGGGTCGTTCCAGGGCTGGAAGGCGCGGCGCACGCTGCCGGGCGATGCCTTGCGCATCGCGCCCGTCCCTCGCTCCCTCTGGGTGGTCACCTGCCGACGCTCACTTTGGCCGTCGCTCACTTGCCGGTCTTCACCCGGGTCCAAAGGCGGTTCACCAGCCGCTGCGCCTTCTGGTCGTAAGGGGTGATCGTGTAGAGCCGCGCCATCACGGCGTCCGGTGGGTAGATGCCGGGATTGTCGCGCACCGCCGCCGAGAGCAGCGGTTTCGAGGCGATGTTGCCGTTGGCGTACTGAATGAAGTCAGAGTTCTTCGCCGCCATGGCGGGGCGGTTGACGAAGTCGATGAAGGCGAGCGCGGCTTCCGGATTGGCTGCATCCTTCGGGATCACGAAGGAATCGAACCACATCAGCGCGCCTTCCTTCGGGATGGAATAGGCGATCTCGACCTTGTTCTTGGCCTCCTCCGCGCGCTTCTTCGCCTGCAGGATGTCGCCGGAATAGCCGACCGCGAGGCAGATATCCCCGTTCGCGAGCGCGTTGATGTACTCGGACGAGTGGAACTTCTGGATGTGCGGACGGATCTTCCGCAACAGTTCGCCGGCCTTGTTCAGATCCGCCTCGGCCTTGGAGTCGGGGTTCAGGCCGAGATAGCGCAAAGCGGCGGGAAACATCTCCTCGACCGCGTCCAGCACATGCACGCCGCAGTTCGAGAGCTTCTTGAGCTGGTCGGGATCGAACAGGATCTTCCAGCTGTCGATCACCGCGTCAGGGCCGAGCCGCTCCCTGATCTTGGCGCCGTTGTAGCCGATCCCGGTGGTGCCCCACATGTAGTTCACGGCGTGCTTGTTGCCGGGGTCGTATTTGGCCAGCCGTCCCTGGATCTCGGGCCAGGCGTTCTTGAGATTGGGCACCTTGGCGGAGTCGATCGGCGCATAGAGGCCGAGCGGGATGTGGCGCGGCAGGAAGGAGGCGGTGACGACGATCAGGTCGTAGCCGGTCTTGCCCGCCAGCAGCTTGGTTTCGACCGTCTCCATCTGGTCGAAGGTGTCGTAGACGACCGTGATCCCGGTCTCCTTCTTGAAGGCGTCGAGAACCTCGGGGTCGACATAGTCGGACCAGTTGTAGATGCGCAGTTCCTTGCCCTGCGCAGCAGCCTGCCCCGCCACGGCCAGCGACAGGCCCAGCGCGAGACCCGAGACGATTCCCTTGAACCAGCGGCCAGCCATCATGATGCGTTCGATTCCTCTCCGGACGGGCGGCGCAGAAGCTAACAGCTTGGCGCCACGTCTCAAGCCGTTGTGATCCCGCACTGCGTCGATCGATCTTGCGATGCAACAGGCCTGCCACATATTGCGCCTATGCGTGCTGCCCGCCTCCTGCCCCTACTTTTCCTGCTGTTCTTCATCGTCCCGCTCGCCACCCATGCGGCCTGGTGGTCCATGCAGGGAACGGCCGATGACTGGCGCCGGGCCGACTGGTCGAGCGCGAAGCTCCTGCCCGCCGCCTCGACCGTCCCCGAAGCCACCGTGCATGTCTTCGCCGCCCGCGTCGGTCGCTGGCGCGGCGTCTTCGCGCATCATTCCTGGGTGGTGGTGAAGGAAGCCGGCGCCAGCGCCTATACACGCTTCGACGTCGTCGGCTGGGGCACGCCGGTGCGCGTCAACCACCGCGAGGCCGACGGGCGCTGGTATGGCAACCTGCCGGAGCCGGTGGCCGAAATCCGTGGCGCGGCGGCGGAAGCGCTGATCCCGCGGATCCGAGCAGCGGTGAAGAGCTACGCCTATGTCACGCCTGGCAGCTACCAGGCCTGGCCCGGACCCAACTCCAACAGCTTCGTCCAGCATGTCCTGGCCGAGGTGCCGGAGCTCGCGCAGGCACTGCCGCCGACGGCGATCGGCAAGGATTTCCGCGAGGACGGCCTGTTCGCCGGGCTGACGCCGAGCCGCACCGGCATCCAGGCCTCGCTCTACGGGCTCGCCGGCTTCACCATCGGCTGGGTCGAGGGCGTCGAGATCAACCTGCTGGGGCTGGTCGCCGGCCTCGATCTGCGCAGCCCGGCGCTGAAGCTGCCGGGCTGGGGGCGCGTCGGGATTTAGGACGCTACGTCGTTCTCGGGCGGAGCGAAGCGCAGACCCGAGAATCTCATGCAGAACAAGCGTGCGAGAGATGCTCGGGTCTTCGCCCGAGCATGACGTGTTCCGCCCTCACACCGCCTCCAGCGCCTGCGCCAGATCCGAGATCAGGTCCTCGATGTTCTCGATGCCTACCGAGATGCGGATCAGCGCGTCGGTCAGGCCGATCTCCTCGCGCAATTCGCGGGCGACGCCGGAATGCGTCATCGCGGCGGGGTGGGAGACCAGCGTCTCGGTGCCGCCGAGCGAAACCGCGAGCTTCATGATCTGGAGGTTGTCGAGCAGCGCGAAGGCCTCTTTCTCGCCGCCGACGACGTCGAAGGCGAAGGTCGAGCCGGCCGCCGTGCATTGCCGGTCGAACACCGCCTTGCGGGGGTCGCCGTCCCTGAGGTCCCCGAGATAATGCACCTTGGCGATTTTCGGATGGGCCGAGAGATAGTCCGCGACCAGCCTCGCATTCTCGTTGGCCCGGCTCATGCGGATGTCGAGCGTCTCCAGCGAGCGCATCAGCATCCAGCAGGAGTTGGGGTCGAGCTGCGTTCCGAGCGACCCGCGCCAGCTCTTGACCTGCCGCACCAGCACCTCGGAACCGCTGATCGAGCCGCCGACGAGGTCGGAATGGCCGCCGACATATTTGGTCAGCGAGAGCAGCGAGAGATCGGCGCCCTGCTTCAGTGGCTTCTGGTATTTCGGGCCGAGCATGGTGTTGTCGACGACGACCGGCGGGCGATGGCCCTGCAAGGCTTCGAGTTCGTCGGCGATCATCTTGCAGGCGGCGAGATCGACCAGTCCGTTGGTCGGGTTCGCCGGCGTCTCGACCAGGATCATGCCGACGCGCCCCTTGGCCGCGGCGGCCTTCGCCGTCTCGCGCATCTGCGCGATGTCGAGCCCGTCGGTGAAGCCGAAGGCGGTGACGCCAAAGGCGCCCATCTGGTTCTTCAGCAGGGTCTCGGTGCCGCCATAGAGGGGGCGGGAATGGATGATCGTGTCGCCCGGCCGCAGGAAGGCGAAGCAGGTCGTCGCGATGGCCGCCATGCCGCTGGCGAAGACGGCGCATTTTTCAGCCTCGTCCCAGATCGCCAGGCGATCCTCGAGGATCTCCATGTTGGGGTGGTTGAAGCGCGAATAGACCAGTCCGGGCTTTTCGCCCGGCTTTGGCTGGCGGCGGCCGGAGGTGAAGTCGAAGAAATCCTTCCCCTGCTGGGCGTTCTCGAAGACGAAGGTCGAGGTCAGGAAGATCGGTGGCTTGAGCGACCCTTCCGACATGGCCGGCGAGTAGCCGAAGCCCATCATCAGCGTTTCGGGATGCAGCTTGCGGTTGGCGATCCGGTCCTTGTGGTAGCTGTCGTCGCTCATGATGGCCTCGCTGTCCAACGGGGTGCGCCGCAGAATGCGCCCTGGCGGTAACATAAGCGCAAGACGCGGCGATTGCTTGGACGGTTCCGCCCCACTATGCCATCATAGCAGAGAGATTCTTCCATAATCGGGACAAGCAGGAGCATCTTATGCTCGATAACGTCGATCGCCGCATGCTCGCCGTCCTGCAGGAGGACGGCCGCATCACCAATCAGGACCTCTCGGAGAAGATCGGCCTGTCCCCCACGCCCTGCCTGCGCCGCCTGAAGCGCCTCGAGGAGAGCGGCGTGATCCAGGGCTATTCGGCGACCGTCGACCCCAAGGCCTATGGCCTGCCCTTCAGCGTCTTCGTCTCGGTGCGCCTCTCGCAGCAGACGCAGGAGCACATCGCCGAGTTCGAGAAGGCGGTCGAAGGCTGGAACGAGGTCACCGAATGCTACCTGATGACCGGCTCGCAGGATTACCTTCTGCGGGTCCTGACGGACGGCATCGAGGGCTATGAGCGCTTCCTCAAGCAGAAGATGACACGGCTGAAATGCATCCAGTCGGTCGAGTCGAATTTCGCGCTGGCGACAGTGAAGAAGCGCATCGGCCTGCCGCCCCTGTGAACAGCTAGCGCCCCGCGAAGAGGGCCTCGGCGGCAGCGGCGGCCATCCGACGCGACTCGTGCCCGACGCCGGGCACGAGGATCTCGCGCCAGGGGCTCTCGACCTTCAGCCGCGCCGCCTCGGCGGCCGCGACCGCCATGAAATGACGCCCGCGCGCGAGCCGGTTCGCCCCTTGCGCCTCGGCGCCACGGCTGTGGTTGAGCTGCGGATGGGTGGGCTCGTCGTCGCGCTCGCCGAGCATCACCAGGAGCGGCTTCGCGAAGGCGGCTGATATGGACACCTCGGTCGCAGGCGTACCGCCCAGGGAATAGGGATAGGCGAAGCCGCCCGCCTCGCCCCGCAGAGGCAGGGTGTAATAGCTGGCATTCGCGCTGATCGCGGTGGTGAAGCGCGCCGCCGGCATCAGCAGTGCCATGCGATGGACGAACTGCGCGCCGGCCGAGTGCCCGAACAGCACATAGCCCGTTCCCGCGACGCGGCCGCTGGCGAGAGCACGATCGAAGAAGCGCTCGATGCTGGCGTAAAGCCAGCGCGCCGGATCCGCCTCGTCCCGCACACCGCCCTGCTGGAACAGCCGCGTCGGAAACCGCTCCCTGTCGAAATGCGGCGCCGCGATCAGCAGGCCATGCCGCTCGGCCGCTTCGATCCAGTTGTCGCGGGCGGTCTCGGCATTGCGTTCGAGGCCGTGGATCGCGATCAACAGCGGGCAGGGCTTGGCCGTACAGGCCGCGGGAACATAGGTCTCGACATTGATCGGCTCGGTGCCCGAGGGCGAGACATCCTCGTGGATGACATGGCTGCGGCCGGCTTCCTGGAAGGGCCTCAGGTCATGAGCCTGGACGCCCTGCACGCCCCAGCCCAGCAGCAGCGCTGCCAGCGCACCCAGACCCGTCCTCGCCATGGCAAACATCCTCCGCGCGGGCGAGTTTGCGCGGGCGGCTCCGCCACGGCAATCCCCGGGATCAGGCTCCCTTGCCCCGGTCCATGGCGCGGCGGACCACCTGGGTGACCTCGCTGTCGGACAGGAAGAGGTCGTGCCGGAGCATGCTCCAGCCGCGGCCGGACGTATCAGCGACGCGGACGCCGAGCGCTTCCAGCCGGGCGCGGTCGGCGGCACCGGCGCGGGCGACGCCGCCGGCAATGCGGGCCGAGACCGCGAGAGCCCGATCGCCCGGATCGATGATCACGGTCATGCGGCGGGCCAGGGGGCCGAGGCGCGAAACGGTCTGCTCGAAGGCGTCGATGTCGACGTCGGGCGAGGCGAATACGACCGAGCCGATCCGGGCATAGACCTCGGCTGAATCGCGCAGCTCCCGCAGGCCCTCCAGGGTCAGGAAGCTGCCCATGGAATGCGCGACGATATGGATGCGCCCGACGGTAGGGTTGGAGACAAGGGCCTGCAGCGCCCTCACGAAGCCGTCGCGCGACCACAGCGCGCTCTCGCGGTCATAGGCGTAGTCGAAGAGCTTGCCGCCGGAAGGCCAGGTGAAGATCGCGGTGCGGCCCTGGAACTCCAGCGAATGCGAGAGCTGGCCTGCACTGCGGGCGGCCGACTCGAAGGTCTCGTTGAAACCGTGGACATAGAGCAGCACGTCGCGCCCGGTCGCCGCTTGGGCGAAGGCGCGGGCGGGATCGGATGAATCCGCGGCATCGACGCCGAGCACCGCCCAATCGCCGCTGACGACCGAGGAGATCTGGCCGGAGATGCCCCGGCCCGGCGGCGACAGCCGCACCTCGGCGAAGGTCAGGGAGCCGCGATCGCTGCCGAAATAGGGCTGCCGCGCGCCGAGCGAGCGCCGCGTCGTGACGACCAGCAGTTCCGGCTCCTTCCCCAGCGCCGACGCGTCGGCACGGGTCGGCTCCGCGAAGGGCGAGACCGTCGCCTCGCTCTGGGCGCAGGCCGAAAGCCCTACCGAGAGCAGCCCGGTGATCGCAAGACGGCGTGAGAGAGCGTGCCGCGAAACAGGCATCGTGTCAGGCATCCGGTGTGTTGTGGGAGGCCGAGTTGGCCAGCCCGCCCTTAACGACAGGCTAACGCGGCCAGATTGCGGCGGAGCACCGAAACAGCCTGGATGAATGTCGGCCGAGGCCTCAGCGGCGGCCCGAGACGATCGCCGCGGGCGCCGTCACGACGAGCCCTACCGTCGAGCCCACCGTGCCGACGACGCCGCCCGCGATGTCGCCGACCCGGTCGCCGAGGCCCGGCCCGGCAGTGGCGATGCCGCCATCCTCCTTCAGCCGCTGCCCGATGAGCTGGACGACCTTCGGTGAGGACGCGAACTTGCTGTGGTTCAGCGGGTCGCCGGAGGATTCCGCCGAGAGATCGATGATGCGCGCGCCGAGTTTTTCGAGGTCGGCGATGATCTGCGTGTCCTTAGCGGAGACCGCGCCGAGGCGCGTCTTGTCGCCGGCGAAGCGCCGCGAGAAGTCCAGCGCCCGGTCGTCGGCGGAGACGAAAACGGTCACCGGGCGCTTGATCTCGCGCATCTGCGTCTTGAACACGTCGAGATCGACGTCCGGCGCCGCCAGGATGATGTCGCGCAACTTGCCGCCGAAGGTGCCGTCCCCGCGGATCGAGGCCTGCCGGATCGTCTCCAGCGTCAGCAAGGTCCCCATCGAATGGGCCAGGATGTCCATGCGCGTCGTGCCGAGATCGCGGGCGATGGCGCGCAGGTTGAGTTCGAGGAAGTCGCGCGAATAGAAGGCGCTCTCGCGATCATAGGGATAGGCCAGGAGCTGCCCGCGCGAGGGCCAGGTAAACAACACCGGCACGCCTTTGAAGCCCGAATCATGGACGATCTGGGCAAACCGATACGCTGCATCGGCGAAATTGGTGTTGAAGCCATGCACGAACACCAGCACGTCGCGCTGCGACGGCGGCCGCCTCATGATCTCTCGGCGCACATCCGCCACGATCGGCGCGAGATCGAGGCGCTGCACATTGGTGACGGCGAAATGCTTCGAGGGGTCGCTCGGCCCCGAATCAGGCAATTCCAACTCGCCCGGCTTGTGGTTGGGCGGAACGGTGAAGTCGAGCCGCGCGAAGGCCAGGCGGGGCCCGCGCTCGCCGTTGAAGTAGACCGGCTCGGCCGACGCCTCGCGCGTCGTGGCGACGAAGATCTCGACCCAGCCCGCCACCTCGCCGGTGGCACCCCGGCTGATCTCCAGCACCCGCGGCGTGCCGCAGGCAGCCAGCGCCAGCGGGCCGAGCAGCGCCAGAACCAGGATCTTGAACCGTACCACCGCCTGCATCGTCCTCATCGCCCGAAGGCGCCGCCATGACGTAGGCCGGTCGGTCGGCAAGATCGGGGAGGCCGCCCTCCTCCGGAACCTTGTCGCAGGACCCCCGGCCTTGCTAGGTGGACTCATGGCCGATCTCAGCGCTCCTGTCACCGCCCTCGCCGACGGCCTGATCGCCGGCGACCGCGCGGCGCTGGCACGCGCGATCACGCTGGTCGAGTCGCGCCGGGCCGATCACCGCCGGCAGGCCAGCAGCCTCGTCCAGTCGATCCTTCCGAAGACGGGCGGCGCCATCCGGGTCGGCATCACCGGCGTGCCAGGGGTCGGCAAGTCGACCACGATCGACGCGCTCGGCAGCCTGCTCACTGGCCGGGGCCATAAGGTCGCGGTACTGGCGGTCGATCCCTCCTCCTCGCGCAGCGGCGGCTCGATCCTGGGCGACAAGACGCGCATGGCCCGTCTCGCGGTCGACCCTGGCGCCTATATCCGCCCCTCGCCCTCCTCAGGCACGCTCGGTGGCGTCGCCGCAAGGACGCGCGAAACCATGCTGCTCTGCGAGGCTGCGGGCTTCGACGTCATCCTGGTCGAGACGGTCGGCGTCGGGCAGTCGGAGACCGCCGTGGCGGAGCTGACCGATTTCTTCCTGGTTCTGATGCTGCCCAATGCGGGCGACGAGCTGCAGGGCATCAAGAAGGGCATCATCGAACTCGCGGACATGATCGCGGTCAACAAGGCGGACGGGGCCGGCGCGACGGCCGCGCGCGCCGCCGCAGCGCAGTACCAGGCTGCACTGCACATTCTGGCGCCTTCGTCTCCGCTCTGGTCGACGCCGGTGGTCACGATCTCGGGGCTCACCGGCGACGGGCTCGACACGCTCTGGGCCAGGATCGAGGATCACCGCGCCCGCCATGAGGCGAAGGGGCTCATCGCCCAGAAGCGCCATCGCCAGGATGTGAAATGGATGTGGGCCATGGTCGAAGACCGGCTGCGGGCAAAGCTGCGCGACGATCCCGATCTGAAGGCCCGGACGCCGGCGCTCGAAGCGGCGGTGGCGGCCGGCACCTTGGCGCCGACCCTGGCCGCCGACGACATCGCGCAGGCGCTGGGGCTCTGAAGCCATGACACCGAGCCGCCCCGACATTCTGGTCACGGGCTTCGGCCCCTTCCCGCGGGTGCGGGTCAATCCGACGACCGCGCTCGCGCAGGCCGTGACGAAGCGGCTGCGGGCCGCCGGCTTCGCAGCGGAGGCCCTGATCCTGGAAACCAGCTATGCAGGCGGGCTGCCGCGGCTGCGCGCCCATCTCGCGGAGGCCCGCCCGCGAGCGATCCTGATGCTCGGGCTGGCCGCACGTGCCCGTAAGATCCGGCTCGAACTCTTCGGCCGCGGCCATGCCAGCCCGCTCCATCCCGACTTCAGCGGGGCGACTCCGACCACGATGCCGGTGCCGGCCGCCCTGCCCCTGCGGACGACCGCCTCTCCGCAGGCCGCGCTGGCAACGTTGCGCCGTCGCGGGCTGTGCAGCGGGCTTTCTCCCTCGGCCGGGCGCTATCTCTGCGATGCCTGCTATGCGGCCGCCCTCCGGCCTCACCGCAACAGCGGCGTGCCGGTGATCTTCATCCATGTGCCCTGGCTGCGGCCAGCACCGGGCACCAAGCCGAAGACGCGGGTCGCTGCCTTCCGGCCGCCAGCGGCAACACTCGCCGCCAGCCTCGCAGCGATGGGAATCGACCTCGCCCGGCGCGGACGAAAGCCCGGCTGAGCCCGTCCCGGAACGGGACAAGTCGCCTCGGCATGGCCCTTGAACCACCCCGCCATGGCCTTGACCTCCCCCGTCCTCTCACGACGCGCGCTGCTCGCGACGGCCGTTTTCGGCACAGCCGCACTCGCGGCACCGCCGCTTCGCGCCCAGGCGCCGCAACGCGCCGTCCCGCTCGGCGGACTGGGCCTGGACGCCGCCCAGTTCGGTCTGAGGCCCGGTTCGCCCGACGACCAGTCTCGCCAGCTTCAGGCGGCTCTGGTGGAGGCCGCCCGCCGGCAGGCGCCACTCCTCATCGCGCCAGGCCGTTACCGCGTCGGCCGGGTCGCCCTGCCCGATGGCGCCAACCTCCTCGGCGTGCGGGGCGCGACCATCCTGCTCGCGGCCGGGCTCGGCCCCCTGCTTTCCGCCCGTGGTGTCGGGCGTGTCTCGCTGCGCGGCCTGAGCTTCGACGGGCTCGACATCCCGGCGGCTGGCCGCGAGGGGCTACTCGTGGCCGAGAGTGTCGGGCAAATCGACATCCAGGACTGCGCCTTCGCCAGGGCCGGCTCGATCGGGCTCCTGCTGAACCGCTCGGGCGGCGCGATCGAGAGCAATGAGTTCCGGTCGATGCGGGAATCGGCCCTGTTCTCGCTCGACTCGCTGGGGCTGCGGATCGAGCGCAACGTGGTCGAGGACTGCGGCAACAACGGCATCCAGCTCTGGCGCAGCCAGGCGGGCGACGAGCGCTCCTTCGTGAGGGGCAACCGGGTCGAGCGCATCCGCGCCGATGCCGGTGGCGACGGCCCCAACGGCAACGGCATCAGCCTGTACCGGGCCGGTGGCGTCATCATCGAAGGCAACCAGTTGCGCGACTGCGCCCTGACCTTCATCCGCAACAATTCCGGCACCAGCGTCCAGATCCTCGGCAATCAGGGCCGGCGCTGCGGCGAGGTCGGGCTTTACTCGGAGTTCGCCTTCGAGGGCGCGATCATCGCCAACAACCTCGTCGAGGATTGCGCGCAGGGCGCCAACATCACCAATCTCGACCATGGCGGCCGGCTCAGCGTCTTCGCCAACAATATCGTCCGGCGCGCCCGCAAGGGGCTCTATCCCGGCGTGAAGGAGCCGATCGGCGGCATGGGCGTCCATGTCGAGGCCGAGGCCACAGTGACCGGCAACGTCATCGAGGACGCCAGCGATATCGGCATCTCGCTCGGCTGGTCATGGGGCATGCGCAATCTCGCCGCGACCGGGAACATGGTGCGCCGAACCGGCATCGGCATCGGTGTCTCGCTCGTCCCGAAACAGCGCAACGCCGTGATCTCCGGCAACGTCATCGCGGAAGCGAGAAGCGGCGCGGTGGTCGGGACCGAGTACGGGAAGGCCGTCACCGGCGATCTGACGAAGGCGCCCGACGCCAGGGCCACGGGCGTGCGGGTCGAGAACAACGCGGTGGGGTGAGGATCAGCCGCCGAGGCCGAAGACGAAGGCAAGGCGGGTATCGATGGCCATCATCTCTTCGTCGGAGAGCCTCCCCACCACGGCGCGGCATTTCTGGCGCAACACCATGGTGGTTTTGTCCAGCATGACAGAGCTCTGCTCACGGAGACCGTTACCCACGGTCGGCGCGACGGCGAACCGGAAAGCCGCCGAGACATCCGTGCTCGTGGTGATGAGACAGACCAGCGTCGTGTCGACATCGTCTATCAGATCGTTTTGAACGACCAGAGCGGGTCGAGGCTTGCCGTGGTCGCCTTGCACCGCAACGAGGACCACGTCGCCCCGCCTCATCTTTCCTCAGCCGGCCAATCCGTCAGTGCCTCGACGAACGCGATGTCATCCGCCTCTCCAGGGCTGTTCCGGATCGCCACCATGTCGCGCTTCAACTGCGCCCGGAACGCCGGATTCGCGGTATTGAAGGTCCAGAGCCGAACCTCCTTGAGCCCCGCCGCCTTCTTGCCGGCACGGTAGCGGGCCTGCTTGCTCAGTCCATCCTTCAAGGCGGAACGCGGCATGGCGGTCTCCTTTCAACGAAAGGTAATGCGCGACCTTTCGCCGGTCAAACCCGCGCCGCCCTCACCCGGCCGACCTCGATGCCGTTCCAGTTCGTCATCACACTCTCGCGCAGCGGCGCGAAGGCGGCGATCTCGGCCTCGTCCATCGGCAGGAAGCGCGCGATCAGGCTGGCCATCGCCACCTCCGCCGCGCGGCCGGCACCGTCGTCGCATTTCAGCGCGATGCCATAGCCCAGTTCCGGGAGAGCCCCGCAATACACGCCTTCGGCGCCCGTCTTGATGAAGATGCGTTCGCGCAGCAGTTCCATGGCGCGGGTGTCGAAGCGGCCGGTGCCGGCGACCATGAAGGGATGCGCGGCGGCGGCCTGCCGGATGCGGGCGGCAGCTTTGGCACGCTCGGGGCCGAGACTGTGTCCGGTGCCTAGGCGGGCAAAGCCGAGCGCCAGGGCCTTCAGCGGCACGGCATAGGTCGGGATCGAGCAGCCGTCTGTGCCCATCAGCTCGCGCGAATGGGCGGCGCCGGTGACCTCCTCGAGCGCGCCGCGCACGGCCTTCTGCACCGCGTGCTCGGCCCGGATGTAGCCAGCCGGGTCCTCGTCGATGCCGCAGGAAAGGCAGACGAAGCCGGCATGCTTGCCGGAGCAGTTGTTGTTCAGCGCGGTCGGCTCGCGGCCGGCCCGGGCGAGAGCCCGCGCGGCCTTCTCGTTGGTCGGCCAATGCGCGCCGCATTCGAGGCAGCCGGGCTCGCGGCCCGCCTTCGCCAGCATGGCGGCGGAGGTCTCTGCATGGAGCGGCTCGCCGGAGTGGGAGGAGACGGCGAGCGCGATCTCGGCTTCGGTCAGGCCGTAGCGGTCGGCCGCGCCGCTCTCGAGCAGGGGCAGCGCCTGGATCGCCTTCACCGCGGAGCGCGGGAAGACGGGGCGCTCGACATCGCCGGCCGAAAAGACCACGGCGCCGTCGGCGTCCATGACGATGGCGGCGCCGCGGTGACGCGACTCGACCGTGCTTCCGCGCGTGACCTCGGCCAGAATCGGGTTGTCCATCGTCGTCTCCGGATCGCAGCGGTGTCGGCATCGGCGCGGGGCCATGCGCCCGGCGCGCAGCCTTGTGCCGCCCGCGGCTCGACCTGTCAAAAGCGATGGCGCAGACTGGCCGCAACCGCCATCAGGACCGTGGCGCCCCGAGCGGGCCGCGTCTGCCGATCGGGCGAACCGGAGCCGAGCCATGTCGAGCGACTACGAAACCCAGTACAACAATCGCGCCCGCGTGCCGGAGCACCCTCAGATCATCGCCGGCTGGGCCCGCGATGCCGAGGCCTATCGCGCCGAAGCGCTTTGCGAACTGGGCGTATCCTATGGCGAGAGCGAGCGCCAAAGCTACGATCTGTTCAAGCCGGTGACGATGCGCGGAGACGCCATCGTGCTGTTCATCCATGGCGGTTACTGGCAGGCGCTGGACCGCAGCTTCTTCTCGCATATGGCGCGCGGCCTCAACCGACGCGGCCTGCCCGTCGCCGTCGTCGGCTATGATCTCTGCCCGCAGGTCGAGGTCGGCCATATCGTCTGGGAGATGCAGCAGGCGGCCGCCGCGCTGTGGCAGCGCTACGGCCTGCCCGTGGTCGCGACGGGCCATTCGGCGGGAGGCCACCTCGCCGCCTGCCTGCTCGCGACCAACTGGGCCAATGTCGAGGAGGGCCTGCCGGAACAGCTCGTGCCGGCGGCTTATGGCATCTCCGGCCTCTACAACCTCAAGCCGCTGACGGAGACGAGCATCAACGGCGCACTCAAGCTCAGCTTCGAGGACGCCGAGCGCGAGAGCCCGCTGTTCTGGCCCGCCCCATCGGGCCTCGTCATGGACGCCGTTGTCGGCGGCGCGGAGAGCGAGGAGTACTTCAAGCAGAGCCGCCGGATCGTCGATGTCTGGGGGTTGTCGGGCGTCCGCACCCGCTATGAGGAGATCGCCGGCGCCAACCACTTCACGGTGATCGAAGGCCTCGCCGATCCCGAAAGCGCCATGACGCGCCGCATCGCGGAACTCGCAGGCGCCTAATGGGACTGCGCTTGATCTGAAGGGCTGTGAGGCTCTATCGAGAATCCTCGGCCAGACCCCGGAGCCCGCGATGCAGACCTTCTTCGTCGAGATCAAATGCAAGCTCGGCAAGACCTATGAGGTCGCCAGCGAGCTCGCAGACCGTGAGATCGCGTCCGAGATTTACTCGACGGCGGGCAATTACGACATCCTGGCCAAGTTCCATGTCGCGGCGGATGTCGATATCGGCCATTTCGTCGCGCAGAAGGTGCAGTCGATCCCGGAGATCGCCGACACCCACACCATCATCACCTTCAAGGCGTTCTGAACCCGGACCAAAGCAGGCCCGGCGTGTCGAAAGGCGATTCAGGTCAAGGACTTGAATCGAAAGCCTCACCCGCCGCGCAAATTGCTTCACATGCTGATTCAAGCTTGCTGTGCGGCTCTCCGAAGATCGGCCGGCGGCGGGCGGCGACCGCTGCTTGCGATTAATGCATCCGCCGCGCTTGACGACCTCGCCCCATTCGCGCGACCTCGGCTGCTCCTGACATTGAGCCTGCGCCGCCGGAGCCGCCGCGATGAAGAGCAACCTGTCCCCCGATCTCCGCTCCGGCGCGCTCGTCTATCACCGCCAGCCTCGCCCGGGTAAGCTCGAGGTCCAGGCGACCAAGCCGCTCGGCAACCAGCGCGACCTGGCCCTTGCCTATTCGCCCGGTGTCGCGGCCGCCTGCGAGGCCATCGTCGACGATCCGGCGCAGGCCGCGGAGCTGACCTCGCGGCAGAACCTCGTCGCGGTCATCACCAACGGCACCGCCGTGCTGGGGCTGGGCGACATCGGGCCGCTCGCCTCCAAGCCGGTGATGGAGGGCAAGGCCGTCCTCTTCAAGAAATTCGCCGGGATCGACTGCTTCGACATCGAGGTCGAGCAGAAAAACATCGAGAAGTTCGTCGAGGTGGTCGCGGCGCTGGAGCCGACCTTCGGCGGCATCAATCTCGAGGACATCAAGGGCCCGGAATGCTTCGAGATCGAGGAGCAGCTCAAGGCCCGGATGAACATCCCGGTCTTCCATGACGACCAGCACGGCACGGCGATCATCGTCTCGGCCGCGATCCTCAACGGGCTCGACCTCGCCGGCAAGAAGATCGGCGACGTCAAGATCGTCGTCTCGGGCGCGGGCGCGGCGGCGCTGGCCTGTCTCAACCTGCTGGTCGAGCTCGGCGCCCAGCGCAAGAACATCTGGGTGACGGACCTGGAAGGCGTCGTCCACAAGGGCCGCAACACCCTGATGGACCGCTGGAAGGAGGTCTATGCGCAGGAGACCGACGCCCGCACGCTGGCGGAAGTGATCCCCGGCGCCGACGTCTTCCTCGGCCTCTCGGCCGCCGGCGTGCTGAAGCCCGAAATGGCCAAGGCGATGGGCGAGAAGCCGCTGATCCTGGCGCTCGCCAACCCCAACCCCGAGATCACCCCCGAGGACGCGCTCGCCGTGCGGCCCGACGCGATGATCTGCACCGGGCGCTCGGACTATCCCAACCAGGTCAACAACGTCCTCTGCTTCCCCTACATCTTCCGCGGCGCACTCGACGTCCAGGCGACGACGATCAACGAGGCGATGAAGCTCGCCGCCGTGCGCGCCATCGCGGCCCTGGCGCGCGAGGCGACATCGGACATCGCGGCGCGGGCCTATGGCGGCGAATCCTCGACCTTCGGCGCGACTTCGCTGATCCCCAATCCCTTCGATCCGCGGCTCATCATCCGGATCGCGCCGGCCGTCGCCCAGGCGGCGATGGCGACCGGCGTGGCGCGCAAGCCGCTGCCCGATATCGAGGCCTATCGCGAGGAGCTGTCGCGCTTCGTCTTCCGCTCCGGCTTCATCATGAAGCCGCTCTTCGCCCAGGCGAAGGCGGATCCCAAGCGCGTGATCTATGCCGAGGGTGAGGATGAACGCGTCCTGCGGGCCGCCCAGATCGCGCTCGAGGAGGGGCTCGCGGTGCCGATCCTGATCGGCCGCCCGAGCGTGATCGAGAGCCGCGTGCAGCGCTTCGGCCTGTCGATCCGGCCGGGCGTGGACTGCGAGGTGGTCAATCCCGAGGACGACCCGCGCTATCGCGACTATGTCCAGACCTATCTCGACATCGCGGGCCGCCGCGGCATCACGCCGGAAGCCGCCCGCTCGCTGGTGCGCACCAACAACACGGTGATCGCGGCGCTCGCGGTGGCCCGTGGCGAGGCCGATGCGATGATCACCGGCCTCGAGGGCCGGTTCATGTCGCGGCTCCGGCACATCAAGGACATCATCGGGCTGGCACCCGGCGTCTGCGACATCTCGGCGATGACCCTGATCATCACCAACAAGGGCGCCTTCTTCCTCGCCGACACCCATGTGAAGCACGATCCCAGCGCCGAGGAGATCGCGGACATGACGGTGCTGGCGGCAGGCCACGTCGCCCGCTTCGGCATCGAGCCCAAGATCGCGCTGCTGTCGCATTCGGATTTCGGCGCGGCGGACACACCCTCGGCCGTCAAGATGCGCAAGGCTCTGGGGCTGATCCGGGAGCGCGCGCCGCAGCTGGAATGCGATGGCGAGATGGAGGCCGACACCGCGCTGGTCGCCATGGTGCGCGAACGCGTTTTGCCCTCCTCGCGGCTGAAGGGCGTGGCAAACGTGCTGATCTTCCCCAATCTCGACGCCGCCAACATCGCCTATCAGTTCGCCAAGGTGCTGGCGGATGCGCTGCCTGTCGGTCCCATCCTGATCGGCGCGGCCAAGCCCGTGCATATCCTCACCGGCTCGGTGACCGCGCGCGGCGTCGTCAACATGACGGCGGTGGCGGTGGTCGAGGCGCAGGAGCGGGCGGCGGCGGCCGGCTGACAGCTACCTGCCGCCGTTGCAGACCCCACACCCGCTCTGCCATGATCGACGCGGCGCTGTTCCACGGTGCCGCAGCGCCGGTTGGGGGTGCAGGCCTGATGATCGCGATCCTGCGAGCGCTCTGTCTGCTGGGAGCCATGGCAGCGGCATGGCCCGGTCACCGCGCCTTTGCACAGGACGTTCCGCTGGGCGCGGCACTGCGGCAGGAGAACGGCTATCTGCGCATCCAGGCGAAGGGGCGCGAGGTCCGCCTCGAAAGCCTGATCGTGCGGCCCGAAGGTGTGACCGGGCAGCTGCCGCTGGCGATCATCACCCATGGCCGCAACAGCAGTTCGCTCAGCATGGGAGACCTCAGGGCGGCCCGCTACGCGACACTCGCGCGTGATCTCGCCCGCCGGGGCTGGCTCGCCGCGGTGGTGATGCGACGCGGTGCCGGACAGTCGGACGGGCCGCTGCCGTCGCTGGCCTCCTGCCCCACCCCCGATATCGCCGGCTCCTTCGGCGACGACACGGACGATATCGAGGGCGCGCTGCGCGCTCTCCAGGCGCGGCCGGATGTGGACGGGCAGCGGGTAATCCTGCTCGGGGAATCGGCCGGCGGCGCCACCGCGATGTCTCTGCTGCGCCGCAAGCCGCCCGGCCTGCGCGGCGTCATCAATGTCGCGGGCGGGCTCAATCTGGAGGGCTGCACCGAGCGGGGGCAGGACGCGCTGGTCGCCGCCATGACCGCCTGGCAGGGGCCGGACACGGTGCCGCAACTCTGGATCTATGCCCGCAACGACGAACTCTTCCCGCCGTCCCTGGTCGCCCGGATGCGCAAGGCTGCGCTCGATGCGGGCGCCGATGTGCGCTTCATCGACCTGCCGGAGTTGAAGCCGCGTGGCCATATGGCCTTCCTGCACGGACAGGGAAGGCATCTCTGGCTGCGCGAGATGGATGCCTCGCTACGCGCCTGGGGCCTGCCGACGATCCCCCGCGATCGCGGCCGGACCTTGCATGCGAAGCTCGGCCTGACCACGCGGCTCGATGTGTTCGAGCGCTATTTCTCAGGGCCCGGCGAGCGGGCGATGGCGCTGAGCCGCAGCAAGAAGGAGTTCCGCTACTGGTTCGGCACGCCCGATCTCGAGACCGCGAAGGCCAACGCGCTGCGTGACTAAGCGGCTCTGGCAGCCGATTGCGTGATCGCCTTCGAGAACGATCGCTTGCTGCTGGACGAGTCGAAATGACGCAAGAAGAAGCACGTCGAGCGCCATCAACTCGGTTTACTTTGCGTTAATCGTGTCGTATTGAAGAAGTCATCCCGCCTGTTTCGGGATCATAGTTGGCCTGGGTTGATTCGTTTTTGCCGATGGCAGCAACGCTGCTCGATCGAAGCCGAATTCCAGGAGCTTTCCATGGTCATGTCGCTGATTTACAGCAGCCATTGTCGGCTGCCTGATGACGCTCATCAATTCGAAGATGGGATGGAAGCGATCCGTCTCGTTGCTGCCAGGCAGAACCACCAATTCGACATCACCGGCTTTATGTTTTTCTTCGATCGCAAATTCGTCCAGATCATCGAAGGCGATTTCGACAACGTCGCCAATCTCTACAAATGTATTCGCCGGGACACCCGTCACGACAGCTGCCGCATCGTCGAGTTCTGCGAGGTTCCCCAGCGCTTCTTCGGTCCGCGAATGCTGGCTCATTCCATCGCGTTCATCCGCGACAATGCGGCCGAGTTGCAGGTCAAGATGCGATTCCTGAACAGGTTCATCGGCGAATCCGGCCGGGATTCGATCAAGATCAGGGATCTGCTGGTGTCGATCGCGTCGGAACTTCAGAAGAAGAGCCATTTTCCGAGGGACGACCTGAGCTCCAGGCTCGGTCTCGAGGCGCCGCTCCGTGACGTCGCCACCGGCCACGCCTGACTACAGCGGCGGCGCCAGCACCTGAGATCGCGGCTCTTCGCTGGCCTCTTGGCGGCGTCTCCGCATCGCGCTCTACTCTGATGCGACCGGCCGGTGCTCCCGCGCCAGCCGCAGCAGGGACAGCGTCTCATGCCAGGAATGCGCAAGCTCGCTTTGGTGTTCGCGGCCACTTTGGCCTTGGCGGGAACAGGCACGGCACTGGCCCAAGGCGTTCTCCACCGCAGCCATGACGGCGATCCGGCAAGTCTCGATCCGCTACGGACGACGAGCGTCGCCGAGGCGCATCTGCTGCGCGACCTCTATGAAGGCCTCGTCATCCATACGATGACAGGCGAGATCGCGCCGGGCGTCGCCGAAAGCTGGACGACGAGCGATGACGGGCTGGTCTGGCGATTCAGGCTCCGGCCGCAGGCGCGCTGGTCGAATGGCGAGCCGGTGACGGCATCCGACTTCGTGTTCTCGCTGCGGCGCATGCTCGATCCGCGCTCGGGCGCCCCTTACGCGCCCCTGCTATATCCGATCCTGAACGCCGAGCGCATCTACAAGGCCGCCGAGGGCGTGCGCGTGGAGGACCTCGGCGTGTCGGCTGCTGCGCCCGATCTGCTCGAAATCCGGCTGGAACGACCAACGCCGCATCTGCTCGAACTGCTGGCGCATCAGGCAGCCCTGCCGGTCCATCCGGCGACCGCGGACCGGCCGGGCCGTGTCGCCGCGCAGGTGGCGGACTGGGTCTCGAACGGCCCCTATGTGCTGAAGGAGTTCGTGCCCAGCTCGCATATCCGGCTGGACCGCAACCCGTCTTTCCACGCCGCCGCCGATGTCCGCATCGAGACCGTGATGTCCTATCCCATCGCCGATGCGGCGGTTGCGGCGCGGCGCTTCCTGGCCGGCGAGCTACACCTGACCACCGACATCCCCACCGACCAGATCGCGGCCCTGCGCGGACGGCTCGGCACGCAACTGCGCATCTCGCCGGCGCTCGGCACCTACTTCCTCGTCCTGAACACGGCCAAAGCCCCCTTCTCCGATGCGCGGCTGCGCCGGGCGCTGTCGCTCGCGATCGACCGGGAGTTCATCGCCGAACGTGTCTGGGCGGGAACCATGCTGCCGGCCTATGGCGTGATCCCGCCCCATATCGGCAATTACGGCGAGCGCGCCGAGTTCGACTTCAAGGCCGCCTCCCCGCTCGAGCGCGAAGACGAGGCGAAGCGTCTGATGGCGGCCGCGGGCTATGGACCCGGCCTGCCGCTGCGGCTCGAGCTGCGCTACAACCGCAACGACAACAACCGGCGCACCATCGCGGCCATTGCGGAGCAATGGGCGGCGATCGGCGTTGAGACCTCCCTGATCGAGACCGACAGCGCGGCACATTTCGCCCATCTGCGCGAGGGCGGCGACTTCGACGTCGCCCGCTATGGCTGGATCGGCGATTATTCCGATCCGCAGAGCTTTCTCTTCCTGTTCCGGAGCGACAACACCGGCTTCAATGTCGGCCGCTATGCCGATCCGCAATTCGATGCGCTGATGACGCTCGCGGCCGGCGAGGCCGATCTCGCCCGGCGCGCTGCGATCCTGCGCGAGGCCGACAGCCTGATCGTGCGCGAACAGCCCTGGATTCCGGTGCTGCATTATTCCCACAGGAACCTCGTTTCGAGCCGGCTCGCCGGCTTCGCGCCCAACCCGCTGGGTGTCATCCCGTCGCGCTTCCTGAGCTTTCGCCCCTGACGGAAGCGGGGCTGCCCCCGCATCGACGCCGGCATTCGCCCCTCGCGCCCGGCCTGCGTCTCGGCTAGGAGCGATGCTGTTGGAAACCCGCTGACGAGAGCCGACCGATGTCCCGCATTGTCTATGTGAACGGCGCCTATCTCCCCGAGGAGGACGCCAAGATCTCGGTCTTCGACCGCGGCTTCATTTTCGGCGACGGCATCTACGAGGTTTCGGCGGTGATCGGCGGCAAACTGGTCGATTGCGAAGCGCATCTGGCCCGCCTCGAACGCTCCTGCGGCGAGATCCGGCTTGCCCTGCCCTGGTCAAAGGCCGAACTGGTCGCGATCCATGAGGAGCTGATCAAGCGCAACAGCCTCGACGAAGGCGGCGTCTATCTCGAGGTCACGCGCGGCGCGGCCGATCGCGACTTCCCCTTCCCCAAGGACGTCACGCCGACGCTGGTGATGTTCACCCAGGCCCGCAACTTCGTGAATGCCCCGGCGGCGAAGACCGGCATCAAGGTGGTCTCCACGCCGGATCTGCGCTGGGCCCGGCGCGACATCAAGAGCGTCAACCTGCTCGCGCCCGTGCTGGCCAAG
Organism: Methylobacterium sp. CCH7-A2; assembly: GCF_001557075.1. NCBI lineage: Bacteria > Pseudomonadati > Pseudomonadota > Alphaproteobacteria > Hyphomicrobiales > Methylobacteriaceae > Methylobacterium > Methylobacterium sp. CCH7-A2. The sequence goes on along the minus strand of NZ_LSKN01000021.1, from coordinate 5,951 downwards.
CAGTTCGCAGCCGAAAGCGGCGCGCAAGAGGCCTGGATGATCGAGGACGGGGTGGTGACCGAGGGCGCCTCCTCCACCGCCTGGATCGTCAAGGGCAAGACGCTGATCTCGCGGCCGCTCTCGCACAAGGTCCTGCCCGGCATCACCCGCAAGGCGGTGCTGGCCTATATCGAAGAGACGGGCTTCGCCTTCGAGGAGCGCGAATTCACGCTGGCCGAGGCGCTGGACGCCGAGGAGGCCTTCATCACATCGGCGACCAGCCTCGTCATGCCGGTGACGACGATCGACGGCCACAGCATCCATAACGGCGCCCCGGGACCCACCGCGCTGCGCCTGCGCGAGATCTACATCGATTTCGCCCGCAAGGGCGGCGTGCTGGGGTGAGGCGCGTCATGCTTGGGCTTGACCCGAGCATCTCTTGCCGGAGATTCTCGGGTCTGCGCTTAAGCTCCGCCCGAGAATGACGGAGGATTGGTTCGCTCGCCCATCACATAGGTCGCGACGACATTGCGCTCGTCGCCGAGCGTGACCAGCACGAACAGCTCCTCGGCGAGGTCGCGCGCCGTCTCCAGCCGATGCGCCATGGCGCGCTGGGCGCCCGCATCGAGCACGACAACATCGGCCTCGTGGCCGGGCTCCAGCGAACCGATCAGGTGGTCGAGCTTCAAAGCCTTGGCATTGCCCAGCGTGATGGCGTGGAGCGCGGCGAAGGCCGAGAGCGACTGCCCCTGCAATTGCAGTACCTTGTAGGCCTCCGACATCGTCCGGAGCATCGAATAGGAGGTGCCGCCGCCGATATCGGTCGCCACCGCGACCGGCACGCCCTCCGCCCGGGCGCGGGCCCAGTCGAACAGTCCGGAGCCGAGGAAGAGATTCGAGGTCGGGCAGAACACGGCGACGCTGCCGGTTTCGGCGAAACGCCGCCATTCCCGGTCGGTCATGTGGATGCAGTGGCCGAGCAGGCTTCTGGGTCCGAGCAGTCCGTAATGCTGGTAGATGCCGGCATAGTCTCCCGGCTCGGGATAGAGTTCGTTGGCGAGCGCGATCTCGGCCCGGTTCTCGTTGATATGCGTCTGGACGTGGCAGTCGGGATGCTCGGCGGCCAGCCGCCCGGCCGCCTCCATCTGCTCCGGCGTCGAGGTCACCACGAAGCGCGGGGTGATGGCGTAGAGTTGGCGGCCCCTGCCGTGCCAGCGCTCGATCAGCGCCTTGGAATCCGCATAACTGCTCTGCGCTGTGTCGGTGAGCGCTTCGGGCGCGTTGCGGTCCATCATCACCTTGCCGGCGATCATGCGGGTGTTGCGGCGCTCGGATTCGGCAAACAGCGCCTGCGCCGATTGCGGATGCACCGAGCAGTAGATCACCGCCGTCGTGGTGCCGTTCGCGAGCAATTCGTCGAGCAGGAAGGTTGCGAGCTTTTCGGGATGGCCCTGCTGCGCCAGACGCTGCTCCTCGACGAAGGTGTAGCGGTTGAGCCAGTCCATCAGCTGGGCGCCATAAGAGGCGATCACCTGCGTCTGCGGCATGTGCAGATGGGCGTCGATGAAGCCAGGCATGATCAGATGCGGGTGGTGGTCGATGATCTCCGCCCCGGCCGGCAGGGTCGGCAGGATGGCCTCCGCCGGGCCGACTGCACGGATCACCCCGCCCTCGATCACCAGCACCCCGTCCGCGACATAACGATGCGCCGCCTCCCCGACGTCGCGCGGATCGGCCACGAACCACAAGAGGCGGCCGCGCAGGGCACGAAGGGGGCTGGTCTGGCTCACTAATGCGCACTCCGGCTCGGATTCACATCACATCTGCACCAAATCAAAGCTTCCGGCCAAGCGGGGATCATGCCTAATCTGAGGGCATGATTTGTCTCCGGTCGTCTGGTTCGCTCGATCATAGGGAGTTTCCTCCGCCGTCATCCTGGCCGGAGCGAAGCGCAGCGCCGGGATCCATCATCGGGCGCCGTCGCCACCCGATGATGGATCCCGGACCGGCGCCGATGCGCGGCTGGTCCAGGATGACGACGGAGTTGGTCGGTATGGCAGAGCATGTCCACGATGCGTGACACGCTCCGCTTCCTGCTCGGCGACGCGCTGATCGAGATCGCAAACTGCGATCCGACGCTGACCGTGCTCGACTGGCTGCGGCTGGAACGGCGCCTGACCGGCAGCAAGGAGGGCTGCGCCGAGGGCGATTGCGGCGCCTGCACCGTCGTCGTCGGCCGGCTCGATGGCGGATGGTTGCGCTACGAGGCGATCAATGCCTGCATCCGCTTCCTGCCGACGCTGGACGGCTGCCAGCTGCTGACGGTCGAGCATCTGAAAGGCGCGGACGGCAGCCTGCATCCGGTGCAGCAGGCGATGGTCGATGGCCACGGCTCGCAATGCGGCTTCTGCACGCCGGGCATCGTGATGTCGCTCTTCGCGCTCTGGCTGAACGAGGATGCGCCATCCGTCTCGCGCATCGAGGATGCGCTGGCGGGCAATCTCTGCCGCTGCACCGGCTACGAGCCGATCATCGCGGCGGCGCAGCGGATGTCGGCTGGTGGCCATGAGAGGCCGGACCGCGAGGCGGTCACCGCGAGGCTGCACGACCTCGCCGACGACGCCCCGCTCGCCCTCTCCGGCCCCGGCGGGCGCTTCTTCGCCCCAGTGACCGTCGCGGGGCTGGCGGATCTGGTGGCCGCCCATCCGCAGGCGACGCTGGTCGCGGGTGCGACCGATGTCGGGCTCTGGGTGACGAAGGGCATGCGGCGGCTCGATCCCGTCATCTCGCTCGGGCGCGTCACGGCGCTGCGGGAGATCGCAGATCGCGGCGATCACCTCGTCTTCGGCGCGATGGCGACCCATGCGGAGGTTCGCCCCGTGCTGGCGTCGCTCTCGCCGCAACTCGACGAGCTGATGCGCCGCTTCGGCGGCGAGCAAGTCCGCAACGCCGGCACGATCGGCGGCAATGTCGCCAATGGCTCGCCGATCGGCGACCTGCCGCCGGCGCTGATCGCGCTGGGAGCGAGGCTGGTTCTGGCGAAGGCGGCGCCGGACGGACTGGCACGCCGCGAGATCCCGCTCGAAGACTTCTTCCTCGACTACCGCAAGCAGGACAGGCGCGAGGGCGAGTTCGTCGAGGCGGTGATCGTGCCCAGGCCGGGGCCGGATGCGCTCATTCACGTCTCGAAGATCTCGAAGCGCTTCGACGAGGACATCTCTGCGGTCTGCGGCGCCTTTTGGCTGCGGCTCGACGCCGGCGGCCGCATCGCGGAGGCCCGGCTGGCCTATGGCGGCATGGCGGGCACACCCAGACGCGCCGCCGCCGCGGAAGCCGCGTTGATCGGCCGGCACTGGGACGAAGCGGCGGTGGACGCCGCGATCGCTGCGCTTTCGAGCGACTTCACACCGCTCAGTGACATGCGGGCCTCGGCCGGCTACCGGCTGACGGTGGCGGGCAACCTGCTGCGGCGCTTCCTGATCGAAACGACACGGCCCGATGTCGAGACCCGCGTCGCGGGCCAGTTCGCGGTGGCCGCCCATGGCTGATGCGCGCCGCCGGCTCGACAAGGACGCCTCCGCCATGGTCGGAGCACCTCGCCTCCACGATTCCGCCGCCCGCCATGTCGCGGGCGAAGCCGTCTATATCGACGACATCGCCGCGCCCGAGGGGCTGCTGCACGCCTATCTCGGCCTGAGCCGCATCGCCCATGGCCGGCTGGTGTCGCTCGATCTCGCGCCCGTGCTGGCGGCGCCCGGGGTCGTCGCGGTGCTGACGGCGGCCGACATTCCCGGCGTCAACGACATCTCCTCGACGCATCGCCATGACGAGCCGGTCTTCGCGACGCAGACGATCCTACATCACGGCCAGCCGCTCTTTGCCGTGGTGGCGCAGACGCGCCAAGCGGCGCGGGAGGCGGCGGCCCTCGCGCAGGCGGTCTGTGAGGAGTCCCCGCCCGTGCTCGATGTCGCGGCAGCCCGCGCGGCCGGCGGCGCTCTGGTGACCGACCCGCTCAAGCTCGAGCGCGGCGATGTCGCGGCCGCGCTGGCGCAAAGTCCGCGCCGGCTCAAGGGCTCGATGACGATCGGCGGGCAGGATCATTTCTACCTCGAAAGCCAGATCGCGCTCGCCATTCCCGGCGAGGAGGAGGACATGCAGGTCTTCTCCTCGACGCAGCACCCGACTGAGGTGCAGCATATGGTGGCGCAGGTGCTGGGCGTCGCCTCCCATGCCGTCACCGTCGAGGTCAGGCGCATGGGCGGCGGCTTCGGCGGCAAGGAGACCCAGTCCAACCTCTTCGCCTGCGTCGCCGCGCTCGCTGCGCGCAAGCTGAAGCGGCCTGTGAAGCTGCGGCCCGACCGCGACGACGACATGATCGTCACCGGCAAGCGGCATGATTTCGTCGTCGATTACGAGATCGGCTTCGACGACGAGGGACGCATCCATGCGGTCGATGCGGTCTATGCGGCACGCTGCGGCTGGAACGCGGATCTCTCGGGGCCGGTGACGGACCGCGCGCTATTCCACATGGACAATTGCTATTTCTACCCGGCGGTGCGCGGTCGTTCCGAGCCTCTGCTGACCCACACCGTCTCGAACACGGCCTTCCGCGGCTTCGGCGGGCCGCAGGGCATGGTCGGGGCCGAGCGCTTCATCGAGGAGGTCGCCTTCGCGACCGGGCTCGACCCGCTGGAGGTGCGCCGCCGCAACCTCTATGGCGGCACGCCCGGCGAGGGGCCCGGCCGCGATCTGACGCCCTACCACCAGACCGTGACGGACAACATCGCGGGCGAGGTGATCGCACGGCTGGAGCGCTCCTGCGACTACAGAGCGAGGCAAGCGGCGATCCGGGAGGCCAATGCCAAAAGCCCGGTCGTGAAGCGCGGCATTGCGCTGACGCCGGTCAAGTTCGGGATCTCCTTCACGGCGACCTGGTACAATCAGGCCGGAGCCCTGGTGCATGTCTACACCGACGGTTCGGTGATGCTGAACCATGGCGGCACTGAGATGGGCCAGGGGCTCTATATCAAGGTGGCGCAGGTGGTGGCGCAGGCCTTCGGGATCGGCCTCGACCGGGTCAAGATCACCGCGACGACGACCGGCAAGGTGCCCAACACCTCGGCCACCGCGGCCTCCTCGGGCTCCGATCTCAACGGCATGGCGGCGCTCGACGCCTGCGAGACGATCAAGGCGCGGCTGACCGAATTCGCCGCCCGGCACTGGCAGGAAAGCCCGGAGGCGATCGTCTTCCGGCCGGGTTTCGTGCAGGTCGGCGCCCGCGAGATCCCCTTCACCGATCTGGTCAAGGCGGCCTATATGGCGCGCGTCCAGCTCTCGGCGACGGGCTTCTACGCGACGCCGAAGATCCATTGGGACCGCAAGGCCGGGCGCGGCCAGCCCTTCTACTATTTCGCCTATGGCGCGGCCGCCGCCGAGGTCGCGGTCGATACGCTGACCGGCGAATACAAGGTCGAGCGCGTCGACATCCTGCATGATTGCGGGACGTCGCTGAACCCCGCCATCGACAAGGGCCAGATCGAGGGCGGCTTCATCCAGGGCATGGGCTGGCTGACGACCGAGGAACTGGTCTGGGATGCCAAGGGCGTGCTGAAGACGCATGCGCCCTCGACCTACAAGATCCCGGTCGCCTCCGACCGGCCGCGCCTCTTCAACGTCGCACTGCTGGAAAACGCCCCCAATCGCGAGGCGACGATCCACCGCTCCAAGGCGGTCGGGGAGCCGCCTCTGATGCTGGCGATCAGCGTGCTGCACGCACTGTCGGATGCGGTGGCGAGCGTGGGAGGCCATCGGGTCTGCCCGCGGCTCGATGCGCCGGCGACGCCCGAGCGCGTGCTGGCGGCGGTCGAGCGCGTTCGCGCGGAAGCGGGATGATGAGCGCAGTTCCCTTAGGACATCCGACGCGGCCTTCTTCTCCCTCCCCCCGCTTGCGGCGGGGAGGGCCGGGGTGGGGG
>NZ_LSKN01000227.1:0-2028 GCF_001557075.1 Methylobacterium sp. CCH7-A2 | reverse complement strand
TCTGATGGCAGGCGCGGCACTTGTTCCAGGAGCGCTCGCCGGCGGCGATGTCCTGGGCCGAAGCGGGCGAAGCCGCCGCGAGGGCCGAGGCGACGAGGAGGGCGCGGGTCAGCATGGGCATGAGGGGTCCTTCATTCGACGGGAAAAAAAGGGCCGCGCCGTCAGGGCGCGGCCAGGGAGGTCGCACCACGCGGGAGTCGCGGTGCGGGGGACGCTCAGCTGAACATGTCGGCGGTGATGGCGGCGTACCAGCCGAGATTCTCGGCCTGGTTTTCCTTGCGTAGCGCATCGCTCTCGCCGGGCTGCGACACGAAGGTCTCGGTCGCGGTGATCTTGCCATCCTTGGGCTCGTAGCGGCCGCCGACCTTGATGGTGTCGTCGGTATCGACCAGCGACCAGCAGGTGTTGACGTAGCGCGCCGGGAAGGTCCGGGCGCCGGTCAGCTCGCCGCGGATCGTCATGGCCGCGACCTTGGCCTGGCTGTTGGCCGAGAAGGCCGATTTCGGCATGTCGCCGCCGATGCAGGCATCGCCCAGAACGAAGATCGACGCATCGACAGTGGACTTCATCGTCGCGGCATCGATGGCGCAGTAGCCGCCGGCCGGAGCGAGGCCGGCGCTGCGGGCGATCTCGCCCGCCATCTGAGCGGCAATGACATTGACGAAGGCGCAGTCCTTGTAGGTCTCGAAGCCGGTAACGACGGTGTTGGTCTTCGGATCGACCGACTTGATGCCGTCATGCACCCGCGGGCCGAGCCATTCGATCATCCCGCCATAGCGCTTCTCCCAATCCGCCTGGAACACGCCCTGTTTGGAGAAGCTCTCCTTCGGATCGAGAATGATGATCTTGGCGTCGCTCTTGCCGGCCTTCTTCAGCGCATGGGCGAACATCGAGGCGCGCTCATAGGGTCCGGGTGGGCAGCGATAAGGGTTGGGCGGGGCGATCATGACGATGAGCCCACCATTGGGCACGGCGTCGAGCCTCTGCTTGATCAGCTGGGTCTGGCGGCCGGGCTTCCAGCCATGCGGCATGGTCTCCTCGGCCTCTTTCGACCAGCCCGGCACGGAATCGTATTTCAGGTCGATGCCCGGCGAGACCACGAGCCGGTCATAAGGCAGGCGCTGGCCAGTCGAGAGCACGACCTCCTTCCTGTCACGGTCGATCTGGGTGGCGCGGGCGCGGGCGAGCGCAATGCCATGAGTCTTCGCCAGCGCATCGTAGCGATGGACGATCTCGTCATAGGTCTTGAAGCCGCCGAGATAGAGGTTGGAGTGGAAGCAGGTCTGGTAGGTCTCGTTTTCCTCGATCAGGGTCACCGCGATCGCGCCCTGGCTGTCCTTCGCGAGGTAGCGCGCGGCGGTCGCGCCGCCGGCGCCGCCGCCGATGACCACGACGCGCGGCTTGGCCTGGCCGAGAACGGCCGGCGCGCCGAGGCCGAGCGTCGCCGAAGCGGAGAGGCCCGTCAGAATGAGAGAGCGACGATCGAGATGCATGGCTGATCTCCCCTTTGTTGTTCTGTTTATGGGGCGCGCCCATCGATGCGCGCCGCTGGTCTCTCGGCGGGCCTAGCCCGGCGGCTTCAGGCTCTCGTAATAGGCGGCGAGGGCCAGGATCTCCTCCTCGGTCAGACGCGCCGCGATCGTCTGCATCACGTCGTTGCTGCGCTGCCTCGTCCGGTAGGCGTCCATCAGCGCGAGGAACTGGTCGGCAGGATGACCGACGATCGCGGGAATGCCGCCGACCTGCCGGCCGCTGGTCTGGTGGCAGGCCGTGCATTCGGAGGAGAGATATTCCCCGAGCGCCTTGTCGCCGGAGGCCAGAGCGGGACCGCCGGAGAGCGAGGCCGCGAGGGCGACGAAGCTGAACCAGCCGGGCGACTGCCGGGAACTCCGCATCAGTCGACCTTCGGCGCCGATTTCGAATCGGGCGTGACGTCGAGCACCGCGGCGCGCCCCGTGATCTTCACCTCCGGTTTGCAGTTCGTCATGCAGGGCTCCTTGCCCCAGAACGCTTTTTCGGACGTCTCGC
>NZ_LSKN01000226.1:0-105333 GCF_001557075.1 Methylobacterium sp. CCH7-A2 | reverse complement strand
CCACAGCCGGCATTCTCTACCGGATGCCCGACCACCCGGCGATCCTGCAGGAATATGTCTGGCAGGACTACGACCTCGCCCCCCGCTTCCCGGAGCTCAACCGCTTCCTCGACTTCTGGCAGGCCAAGCTCGACGGCAAGCTCTTCCGCGTCACGGTGAGCCATAAGGACCTGATCGGCCCGGCCGATCTGCGCGCGGTGGGCGGCGAGTTCCGGCTGCACTGAGGCCGCCTCGCCGGACTTGACATCGCGAAAAGCACGGCGTCGTCGCATCGCTCTCGACAGCGCCGCGCCTTTCGTCTATGCGCTCGGGCTCAACTGAAAACAGCGTGCCGAACGCCCGCGCAGTCAAGCGCGACAACGGCAATTGGAGAGACCCGTGAACATCATCGAACAGCTCGATCAGGAGCAGATCGCCAAGCTCAGCGAAGGCCGCGAGATCCCGCACTTCCAGCCCGGCGACACCGTGCAGGTCAACGTCAAGGTCAAGGAAGGCGAGCGCAGCCGTGTCCAGGCCTATGAGGGCGTCTGCATCGCCCGCAACGGCGGCGGCCTGAACCAGAGCTTTACCGTCCGCAAGATCAGCTATGGCGAGGGCGTCGAGCGCGTCTTCCCGCTGTTCTCGCCGAACCTCGATTCCATCAAGGTCGTCCGCAAGGGCAAGGTGCGCCGCGCCAAGCTCTATTATCTGCGCGACCGCCGCGGCAAGTCGGCCCGCATCGCCGAGCGCGTCGAGGCCCGTCCCGCCAAGGGCGCCAAGGCCGACGCCAAGTAAGAATTTCGCCTCTGGCGATACAATAGCGAACGCGGTCCCTCGGGGCCGCGTTTTTCGTTGGTGATGGGGCCGTCGCCCGGCTCAGCCCCGCAGCCGCTCCAGCAGCGCCGCGATGTCGCCCTCCGTGTGATAGAGGCCGAAGCCGACGCGCAGCCGGTCGCCGCGGACATCGGTGATGATGCCGGCCTCGTGCAGGGCGCGGTGGCACGCCGCCGCCTGCTCGTGCCGGAAGGTCAGGAAGTTGCCGCGATCGGCGGCGTGCGCCACCACCAGGTTGGCGGGCGCCAGCACGGGATGGCGCAGCGCCGGCAGCCCGGCGAGGAAGAGCGCCTGCAGGGCCTGGGCATGGGCCTGCGCCCCGCCGGCATCGATCCCGTGCTCCGCCATCCAGGACAGCACGGCGTCGAAGCGGTAGAGGCCCGAGGGGTCGAAGGTCGCGCCCATGAAGCGCCAGCCGCTCTCCGCATAGGCGACCTCGTCCTGCGGGCCCGCCAGCGCCCCGAAGGCGGCATACCAGCCCGTGTTGCGCGGTCGCGGGGCGATGCCGGGCGGGCTGTGCAGGAAGCCGATGCCCTCCCCGCCCATCGCGTATTTGTAGCCGCCGGCGAGGTAGAAGGCGCGGTCCGCGATGGGCGCCAGATCGGTCGGGCGCGCCAGGAAGCCGTGATAGCCGTCGATGACGATCAGCCGATCCGGGGCGACGAGCGCCTCGACCAGGCCAGGCAGGTCCGGCAGGGCATAGCCGGAATTGAACAGCACCTGGCTGACGAAGACGAGGTCGATCCGCCCCGCCTCGCGTCCGGCGGCGACGAAGCGCGCGGTGAAGCTCTCGAACGGCTCCGCCGGGACGATGACAAGCTCGACCAGTCCCTCCTCGGCCAGGCGCTGTGTCTGGCGCCGGAAGGAGTGGAACTCGCCGTCGCTGGTGAGGATGCGCACCGGCCGGCCCGGCGCGCAGCAAGACAGCAGGCGGTTGACGAATTCATGCGTGTTGGGCGCCAGCGCCAGCGACTCCGGCGACGGCAGGTTGAGATGCCGCGCGAGCCCCGCCGCAACGCGGCTCCAGACCGGCCCTAGCACCTCGCCCCATTTGTCGTCGACGAGGCGGGCGGCATCGTCCCAGCAGCGGAGCTGCGCGGCGCGCGTCACGTCCGGCCAGAAATGGTGGCTGTGCGCGGCGACATGCAACCGGCCCGCGGCCGCCTGCCGGAACAGCGAAAAATGCTGCGAAAGATCGCGTGGAAAGGCCCGTTTGGTCATGCGTGGCGCCGCTCCCGGCTTGTGCGTGGCGCGAGATACTTTAAGTTTAAAATATTGCTTGTCGAGGCCAGAGCGGGGGATACGCGTCATGAGCCAGCCCGAAAGCCGGATCGAGCCCGGCATGACCACCGACTTCCGGCAGCGGATGAGCTATGGCGACTATCTCGGGCTGGATCTGCTGCTCTCCGCCCAGAAGCCGCTGAGCGACGCCCCCGACGAACCGCTCTTCATCACCATCCATCAGGTCCAGGAACTCTGGCTCAAGCTCTGCGTCCACGAGATCGACGGCGCCATCGCCGCGATCCGGAAAGACGAGCTGTCGCCCGCCTTCAAGTCGCTGGCGCGCGTCTCGCGCATCCAGTCGCAGCTGGTGGCGGCCTGGGACGTGCTCTCCACCATGACGCCGGCGGACTACCTCGCCTTCCGCCCCTCGCTCGGCGAATCCTCCGGCTTCCAGTCCTGGCAGTATCGCGCGCTCGAATTCCGCCTGGGCGCCAAGGACCCGCGCATGCTCGCGGTCCACAAGCATCACCCCGCCGCCCATGCGCTGCTGGAGAAAGCCTATCGCGAGCCCAGCCTCTATGACGAGGCGATCCTGCTGCTGGCGCGGCGCGGCCTGCCTGTGCCGGCGGCCTGCACCGCGCGCGACTGGCGCGAGCCGCATGGTTTCGACGCCGGGCTGCGCGATGTCTGGCTCGGGGTTTATCGCGACACCCGCGGCCATTTCGATCTCTACGAGCTGGCGGAAGAACTGGTCGACATCGAGGACCAGTTCCAGCAATGGCGCTTCCGCCACATGAAGACGGTCGAGCGCATCATCGGCTTCAAGACCGGCACCGGCGGGTCCTCCGGCGTGCAGTTCCTGAAGACGGCCCTCGAACGCCGCTTCTTCCCCGAATTGTGGGATCTGCGCGGACAGCTCTGAGCGGCCCGAGGCGGCACCCAACGACGCCCCCACCTGTCCCCGCCTCGCATTGCCCGGCCAGTCTGGAACTGTTAGAACCGCGCCATGACGAAGCGCCCCGCGAGCGAGCATGGCCGGCTCTGCGTGGTTCGCCGCGAGGCGAACCTGCGCCGCATGCCCACGACGCAGGGTTTCGCGGCGCTGCATGACCATGCCCGCCTGCCTTGGCGCTTCTTCGGCCGCTTCACCGCCTCGATCGCCGCGGGCCTTAGCCGCGCCTGAGACCCGCGCCGCGCGCGGGCGACAGGCGAATGCGTCGTGCCGGCCGGTTCGCAGAGCCGGCCCTTTCCAGTTTCCCACCGCTGTTTCGTTTCCGAGGCTCGAGCCCCATGACCGCGACGTCCGCTCCCCGCACGCTGTACGACAAGATCTTCGACGACCACGTCGTCGATCGGCAGGAGGACGGCACCTGCCTGCTCTATATCGACCGCCACCTCGTCCATGAGGTCACCAGCCCGCAGGCCTTCGAGGGGCTGCGCATGACCGGCCGCAAGGTCCGCGCGCCGGAAAAGACGCTCGCCGTCGTCGACCACAACATCCCCACCACCGATCGCTCCAAGGGCATCGCGGAGGAGGAGAGCCGTATCCAGGTCGAGGCGCTCGCCAAGAACGCCAAGGATTTCGGCGTCGAATACTTCAACGAGCGCGACATCCGCCAGGGCATCGTCCACATCGTCGGCCCCGAGCAGGGCTTCACCCTGCCGGGCACGACCATCGTCTGCGGCGACAGCCACACCTCGACGCATGGCGCCTTCGGGGCGCTGGCGCACGGCATCGGCACCTCCGAGGTCGAGCATGTGCTGGCGACCCAGACGCTGATCCAGAAAAAGGCGAAGAACATGCTCGTCCAGGTGGACGGCACGGTCGCCAAGGGCGTCACCGCCAAGGACATCACGCTCGCCATCATCGGCGAGATCGGCACCGCCGGCGGCACCGGCTCGGTCATCGAATATGCCGGCGAGGCCATCCGCGCGCTCTCGATGGAAGGCCGCATGACGGTCTGCAACATGTCGATCGAGGGCGGGGCCCGCGCCGGCATGGTCGCGCCCGACGAGAAGGCCTACGCCTATCTCAAGGGGCGCCCCAAGGCCCCGCAGGGTGCCGCCTGGGACGAGGCCCTGCGCTACTGGGAGACGCTCTACACCGACGAGGGCGCGCATTTCGACCGCATCGTGAAGCTGGACGCCAACAACCTGCCGCCGATCGTCTCCTGGGGCACCAGCCCGGAGGACGTGATCTCGGTCGCCGGCAGCGTGCCGGATCCCGATCTGATCGACGACGAGGTCAAGCGCAGCTCCAAGAAGCGCGCGCTGGAGTATATGGGCCTCACCCCCGGCACGAAGATGACCGACATCCCGCTCGACGTGATCTGGATCGGCTCCTGCACCAATGGCCGCATCGAGGATCTGCGCGCCGTCGCCAAGATCGTCGAGGGCAAGAAGATCGCGGGCTCGCTCGACTACGCCATGATCGTGCCGGGCTCGGGGCTCGTGAAGCAGCAGGCCGAGGCCGAGGGGCTGGACAAGATCTTCCTCGCCGCCGGCTTCGAATGGCGCGAGCCGGGCTGCTCGATGTGCCTCGGCATGAACCCCGACCAGCTCAAGCCGGGACAGCGCGCCGCCTCGACCTCGAACCGCAACTTCGAGGGCCGCCAGGGCTTCAAGGGCCGCACCCATCTCGTCTCGCCGCAGATGGCCGCGGCCGCCGCGCTGGTGGGGCGGTTCGTCGATGTGAGGCAGCTGGGCTGACCGGGTCTCGCGGGGAGAAACCGCCATGTCGAAGGACCCCCGCGAATCCGCCCGCGCCGCCGAGGCGCAAGCCGCGCTCGACCGCGTCAGGCGCGACAGCGAAAGCCTGCTCGGCTCCTCCATGGGCCGGGCGGCGGATCATTTCGGCGCGAAGGATGCCCCCGAGGGCGACAGGATAGAGCTCTGGGGCCGGCGCATCGGGCGCTCGCTCTCGCTGCTCGGCGTCGTCGTGCTCGCCTGGTGGCTCGGCCATCAGCTGAAGGTCTGGTGATGGGGAGCGTTCCCGCCATTCGGGCCGCCGCGGCCAACCCGGCCGAGATCGACTGGGAGGGTACACGCGCGCCCTCGATCGAGGCCTTCGAGGTCATGGCGCAGGCCGCCTTCGACCGGCTGCCGGAGGAGTTCCGCGCGCTCTGCAGCGACGTGATCTTCAACGTCACCGAATTCCCCGAGGATGATGTCTGCAAGGAGCTCGAGGCCGAGAGCCCCTTCGACATCCTCGGCCTTTTCACCGGCATCGGCCTGCCGCAGCAGGGCTATGCCCCGCAGACCGGCCAGATGCCCAACACCATCCATCTCTACCGCCGCCCGATCCTCGACTACTGGGCCGAGCATGACGAGACGCTGGGCCACATCGTCACCCATGTCCTGATCCACGAGATCGGCCACCATTTCGGCTTCTCGGACGAGGATCTCGAAGCCATCGAACAGGCGGCGGGGTAGCGCATGGGAGCGGAGAAACTCTGGTTCTGGCGGCGGATGCTGGCCACGTGGCTCGACTTCCTGGCCTATTCCCTTGTGTTCGTCATCTTCGTCGTTCTCGCCTTCGGAAGCCGAGACTCGATTCGACTGCAGGGATTCGGGATCACGACATCTCATTGCGGGCCGGTGAAGCTCGATCCAAGCGTCCTGGCGCAAGGCCGCAAACAGATGCCGGACGTGCAGTGGAACCAGGCGGCCCTTTGCGAGGTCAGCAGCTTCGGAGTAGCACGCAATCGCTTCGTGCGCCTGGCGCGGGTCGACAAGGGTACTGACGACGTCATTCGGTCCGTCTCGGTCGATGTCGCGGTGGATGATCTAGGGCGCGCAACCAAACCGTTCTTCCTCGACTGGATCGGGTATCTGGGCTTCCTAGCGGCCATCTTGGCGTGCCAGACCTTGTCGCCATGGCAAGCCACACCGGGCATGCGCCTCTTGGGGCTTCGTCTCGTCGCAGATGATGGCGGTGCAGCGAGTCTCAAACGGGCTGCTCTGCGCCTGCTTTATGCAGGTCTGCTATGGCTGACCATCATCGCAATCGTCTTTGGGCCGGTATGGATGATCGCGGCATACGGCCTGACGGCATGGCTGATGGTTCCGACATTGCTCGTTGCAGGAACATTAAGCTGGCTCGTCTGGCGGCCCTGCTCGGTCAAACGCTCGCTTCCGCTGGCACCGCTCTACGACCTCTGGGCCGGAACCCGCATCGTCCGGACACCCGCTCCAGCGACCTGATGCCATCTAAAGACCGCAAGGAACCCCTCATGCAGCCCTTCACCACCCTGACCTCGACGCCCGCGCCGCTGAAGGTGATCAATGTCGACACCGACATGATCATCCCCAAGCAGTACCTCAAGACGATCAAGCGCACCGGTCTTGGCACCGCGCTGTTCTCGGAGATGCGCTACAAGGAGGACGGCTCGGAGAACCCCGATTTCGTGCTCAACCAGCCGGCCTATCGCAAGTCGGAAATCCTCGTCGCCGGCGACAATTTCGGCTGCGGCTCCTCGCGCGAGCACGCCCCCTGGGCGCTGCTCGACTTCGGCATCCGCTGCGTGATCTCGACGAGCTTCGCCGACATTTTCTACAACAACTGCTTCAAGAACGGCATCCTGCCGATCGTCGTCAGCCCCGAGGACCTCGAGAAGCTGTTCGACGACGCCGATCGCGGCTCCAACGCGACGCTCACGGTCGATCTCGGCAATCAGACCATCAAGGGCCCGGACGGCGGCGAGATCCGCTTCGAGATCGACCCCTTCCGCAAGCACTGCCTGATGAACGGCCTCGACGATATCGGCCTGACCATGGAGAAGGCGCCGAAGATCGAGGCCTATGAGGAGAAGCTGAAGACGCGCGCCTGGGCTTGATCGAGGCCCGCTGCGCCGACAATCAGCAGCCCTCATCCTGAGGAGCCGCGTCAGCGGCGTCTCGAAGGACGGGGGCTGCGGGTCGATGGCCCCGCTTGGACAACAGCACCAGTTGGTCGAAATTCTGGGCGATCAGGGCTTCCTTCTTGGCTCGCGACCAACCCTTGATGCGTCGCTCCATCGCGATGGCGTCCGTGATGGCCTGAAAATGCTCGGCAAAGACCAGCACCACCGGCAACCGGGTCGCGGTGAATGCCTCTGGGTTCTGTGCGCTCTGGTGTTCTCCGAGACGGACCTCGACCGTCTTGCGGGTCGAGCCCGTATAATAGGCACCGTCGGCGCAACGGAGAATGTAGACCCAGCAACCGTCCGTCTCGCGCATCTTCCCTCCCGGTAAAGATCAGCCTCCAAGGCAGACGAGGATCTCGCGCAGTCTGGAGCATCCTTCGAGACGCCGCTACGCGGCTCCTCAGGATGAGGGCTGCGGTTACGCGAGCCCCCTACCCCACCAGCCCCGCCATCGGCCCGATCCCGCCGCTGCCGGGAAAGACCTTCTCCGCCAGCACCGGTCCTGACACGCCGAACAGATCCGCGACCACGCCCTTCGCCACGGCGCGAATGTCGGTGGTGGGCTTCAGGTCGCGCTTCTCGTGGAGCTGCTCCAGCTTCAGCCCCGGCCAGTCGACGATCATCCGCCCGCCCTTGACGGCGCCGCCGACGAGGAAGGCGACCGTGCCGGTGCCGTGATCGGTGCCGACGGTGCCGTTGACCTTCGCGGTGCGGCCGAACTCGGTGACGACCATCACCACCGTATCCTTCCAGACCGGCTTGAGGCCCTGCTCGAAGGTCGCCAGCGCGCCGTCGAGCCCGCCCAACAGCTGCGCCAGCCGGCCCCTGGCGCCACCCTCATTGGCATGGGTATCCCAGCCCTCGAAGGCGAGCGCGGCAATCCGCGGCCCGTCATCGGCGCCGACCAGCGCCGCCGCGCCGTCGGCGATGCGCTTCATGCCCTCCGCGCTGTCGGGCCCGCCGCCGCCCCTCGCCTCGCCGCTCATGCCCTGGCGCCTGGCGATCTCCTCGGTCAACTTCGCCTGGGCGAGCGCACGGGCGAGCCCCGGATCGCGCTGCCCGTAGAGATCCTCCAGCCGCTGGATCAGATCGGAGCCGGCCCGCGCCATCCGCGGCGGCGCCCAGCCCAGCACCGGCGCCTCGCCCCGCACCACCAGCGGCGGCACCACGCCGACCCCGAGCACGCCCTTGCGCGAGATGCCCTCCCCGGCCGGAAGACTGGCGATCAGCCGGTTGAGCCAGCCACTCTCGGTCTTGCCCGGACCGCCCTGCCCGCTCTCCAGCACATCCTGCCCGTCGAAATGCGAGCGCTCGCGATAGCCGGTGGCGGCCGCATGCACGACCGACGCATGGCCGGCGGCATAGAGCCGGGCGAGGTTCGGCATCGCGGGGTGCAGATAGAAGAATCCGTCGAGCGGCAGCGCCGCATCGGGGCCGTCCTTCGTCAGCGCGATGCCCTCGCGCAGGCCGGCATAATCGGGGTCGCCCAGCGGCGGCACGGCCGAGAGCCCGTCCAGCGCGCCGCACAGCACGACCAGCAGGAAGCGCGGGTCGCGGGCGCCCGCCGCCGCATAGGCGAATCTCGGCACGAAGGACCAGGCGAAGAGCGCCCCGGCCGCACCCAGCACGGCACGGCGCGACGGCGTCATCTTTTCGCAATCATCGTCGTCGTCGAGCATCGGGCTCACCTCCGCTGGAATTCGGGCGACAGCAGCAGCAGCGCCAGCGCCTGCGGCTTGCTGTCGGCGCGCGCCACCGCCTGACGCGTCTCGGGCGAGAGCAGAGGCCCGAGGATGTCCTCGGTCAGGGCGCGGGGATCGGGCACGCTGCCGGCAGCCTGCCGGCCCCAGCCGGCCGCGACGTCGATGCGCGTCTTGATGCCCTCGGGCGAGGCCCAGGCCTCGTTGCCATCGGGATAGCCATTGGGGCCAGACGGCTGCCAGAAGGGCTGTCCCATCGCAGTCAGCGGGCCGACGATCTGGCCGAACTCGGCCTTGCGCCCGAGCGCGCGGAAGGCGGCCAGCAGGAACTCCTGCGGCGATCGGATCTTCGTCGGCTCAGCGGTCCAGGCGGCATTCGACTCGACCAGGGCTCGCGACACGGCGGCGAGATCGCCCTCGGTCTTCCTGAACACGGCAGACAATTCGCGCACCAGCGCCGGCGGCGGCTCGTCGGCAACGAAATGCCGGACGAGCTTGATCGCGATGAAATCGGCCGTCGCGGGATGGCGGGCGAGATCGGTCAGCGCCGCCAGCCCCTTCTCCTTGCCCGGCTGGCCATAGGGCTTGCCGAGGAGTTCCGGCGCACCCGGCTCGTGCAACCCGGCATTGAAGGCAAAGGAGCCGGGGAAGCCCAGCACCGCCTCGCGGCCGACCACCGTCCAGCCCGTGATGATCCGCGCCAGATTGGTGACGTCGACCTGGGCATAGCCGCCCGAGACCCCGAGCGTGTGCAACTCCAGGATCTCGCGGGCGAGGTTCTCGTTGAGCCCGCGGCCGCGCCGCTTGCCGGCTGGCGAGGACGGGCCGATCGAAAGACGGTTGTCGAGAAACTCCAGCATGGCCGGGTGGCTCTCGGCCGCGACCAGCATATCCGCGAAGCGGCCGAAGACATGCGGACGGATCGCCTCGCGCTCATAGGCGCCGGCCATGATCCGCGTCATGTTGCTCTTGGTGGCGCCGATGCAGAAATGGTTCGACCAGAACTGGACGAGCCGTTCCCCGAAACCGGTCTCGGCCTCCAGCGCCAGCCGCACCCGTGCCGAAACCTCGTCGCGATAGGTCCGATAGGGCAGCGCCGGCTCATTGGCGGGTTTGGGCTGAGCCATCTGGTTCTGGGCGCCAGAGGTTTGACCCGGAGGCGCCGCAGCCGCCGCGACCTGCTGGCCGGCAGGGGGCTTCGCCTCGCGCGCCGCCCGCTCGGCATCCTCGAACGCGTAGAGTGCCGCCCCGATCTCGGCGGCACCCGAAAAGGGCAGCCCGGTCGGCTGCGGCAGGGTGCGTCGCTCGATCTCGGCGAGGCAGCGCTCCCGCGCCGCCCCCCGGATGCCGGCATCCTGGCCCAGGCCGAACCCCAGCCCGAAGCGCTGTAACCCCACGCTCTCGCTGCGCAACACGCTCGGGCTCGCCATGCGTCGCCTCCGGCCGGGTCCTTCTCGTGACAGAGACTAGAGCCTCAATCGTGGCGAAAAACGGAAAGCGGCCGGGACAATGCGAGGCTTTGTCGTCGCGAGTTGCGCGCAGCACGCCACAAACTGACGACTTTGAACAAAAAGAAGCCACCGCCCGGATCGGGCGGTGGCCTTGTTTCGGCGCGAAAGACGCCCGTCGTCACATCGCCGGCAGCACGGCCACGTCGCGCACCGTGCCGCTCAGCCCGGCGATCTTGCCGACCATCGTCGCCTTGCCGGAGGTGAGATCGACCTTGTGGAGCGCGCCGTCGGCGACCAGCCAGCCGGTGTTGCTGCCATCCGCCGCCGTCTCGATGTCGAAGGCGATCGCCTTCGGCATCGCGCCGAGCTTGCCGACCGCGCCGAGCACGCCGTCATTCGGCGGCGCCTGCTTCAGCAGCGCGCCGATCTTGGCGTCGATGTCGTAGAGCGCCGTCTCCTTGGTGCCCTTCACGGAATTGGTGTAGGCGCCGGCGACGACCATCGGCGTCTCGCCCTTGTGCATGTCGGTCTCGGCGAATTTCAGCGTGCCGTCGACCACGACCTTTCCGTCGTCGACATTGACGCGATAATTCGTGCCGTCCGCGCCCATGACCCGCAGACGGTCGGCCGCCGGGTTGAAGTCGACGGTCGCCATCGTCGAAGCCGAGAGGACCTTGTCCATCTTCGACTTCATCGTCGCCTTGCCGGCCGCGTCGACCGTGTAGATCGTGCCGTCGGTGGATAGCGCATAGAGCATGCCGTCGGCCGGGCGCACATCGATACCGGCGATCTTGCCGGCGATGCCGGTCACTTTCATCGACTTGCCGGCTTTCTGCGTCGCGGTGTCGATCATCGTCAGGGTGTCGTCGCCGGTGAGCGCGGCGAGCATTCCGGCCTGGGCGGAGAGCGAGGCGGAGAGCGACGCCCCGAGAAGAGTCGAGGCGGTCAGCGCAAGGCGCAGTGTCCTGGTCATGTCATTGTCCTCCGGGTTCTGTTGCGGTACCGCTCGGTGCTGAGCTC
Organism: Methylobacterium sp. CCH7-A2; assembly: GCF_001557075.1. NCBI lineage: Bacteria > Pseudomonadati > Pseudomonadota > Alphaproteobacteria > Hyphomicrobiales > Methylobacteriaceae > Methylobacterium > Methylobacterium sp. CCH7-A2. The sequence goes on along the minus strand of NZ_LSKN01000226.1, from coordinate 94,221 downwards.
GCGGCACTCCCAGCGGCTATCGCGGCGGAGCGCGCGTGGATGCAGACTGAAAAATAAAGGAAAATCCTGCATCCGGAGGGGAACCGGCACTGTATTCCCGTGTTGGGCGTCGGTGCCCCGGCGGTGCCGCAGGGCTGGAGACGGTGGGGGACTTCACGTTGACGCAGAAGGCGGGCGAGATCGAAGCGGCGCTGCTGGCTTGCGCCGCTGGAGATAAATCCGCGCTCCGGCGCATCTATGACGCCGAGTCGCCGCGTATGATCGGTGTCGCCCAGCGTCTGCTGAAGCGTCGCGCCTTGGCCGAGGAGGCTGTGCAGGATGCGTTCGTCCTGATCTGGCGGCATGCCGCGCGGTTCGATCCGCAGCGCGGCGCCGGCCTGACCTGGATCTACGCCATTCTGCGCAACCGTGCCCTTTCCATCCTGCGCGACGAGAAGCGGACCGAGACGAGCGAAGCGCCCCTCGGGGAAGAAACCGCAAGCGAAGAGGACGATCCGGAAACCGTGATGTCGAAGCTGTCCGACGCCAAGGCGCTGCATGCCTGCCTGGAGACGCTGCCGCCGCAGCGGCGCGGCCTCGTGCTGCTCGCCTTCGTCCAGGGCCTGACCCATGGCGAGATCGCCGGCAAGCTCGGCCTGCCGATCGGCAGCGTCAAATCCTGGATCCGGCGCTCGCTGATCGCCCTAAAGGAGTGCCTCGGATGAGCCCCTCCCCTGAATCGGCTCCCGATCGCGACGCGCTCGCCGGCGAATATGTGCTCGGCCTCGTCGAGGGTGCGGATCGCGAGCGGCTCGAGCAGCGCATCGCGCGCGAGCCGGCTCTGGCCGCGAGCGTCGAAAGCTGGCGCGGTCATCTCGCCGCCATCGACGCGACAGCCCGGCCGATCCCGCCCTCGCCCGGCCTCTGGGCGCGGATCGAGGCTGAGATCGCGGCCATCCTGCCCGCTGCCGAGCGCGGCCGCGCCAAGGCGGTGAAGGCCGGCGGCACACTCGCAGATTGGTGGAACAGCCTCTTCATCTGGCGTGGAGCAGCACTTGCCGGCGCGCTCGCCGCGATCCTGCTCGCCATTGGCCTCAACAGCGCGCTCGACCGCGCCAAGCGCCAGCCGCTGATGGTCGCCGTGCTGCTGACGGACACCAACGTCGCTGCGGCCGTGGTCAACACTTATCCCGACGGCCGCGTCGAGATGGTGCCGCTGCAGAACATTGCGGTTCCCGAAGGCAAGGCGCTGGAGATCTGGACGCTCTGGGACCGTGCTGTCGGCCCCCGTTCCGTCGGCCTGATCGACCGCGCCCGTACCACGCCGCTGCGACTCGACCAGTTGCCGTTGGGCACCAATCAGCTCTTCGAGATCACGATCGAACCGGCCACCGGCTCGCCGACGGGCCGCCCGACCGGGCCGATCGTCGCGAAGGGAACGACGTCGCAGGCGTTGTGAGGGGGCGCCTGAAGCGCGCCGTCATCCTGGCCGGAGCGAAGCGAAGGCCGGGATCCATTGTAGGGCTCGGCAGCGCGCTACGATGGATCCCGGGCCGACCTTCGGTCACCCCAGGATGACGCGCTGGTTCAGGCGATCCACTTCATACCACCACCGTGATCGTCTCAGCCGCCCGCGTCAGTCCCGTATAGAGCCAGCGCGCCCGGTGCTCGCGGAAGGCGAAGCTCTCGTCGAAGAGCACGATGTCGTTCCATTGCGAGCCCTGCGCCTTGTGGACGGTCAGCGCGTAGCCGAAGGTGAACTCGTCGGTGTGCTTGCGCAGCTCCCAGGGGATCTCTTCCTCCGTGCCGTCGAAGAAGTTCGGCAGCACCGAGACCTTGACCGGCTTAGCGTTGGGGTCATCCTCCGGCGTCACGCGCATGGTGACGAGGCCCTTTTTCGAGGTCTTCAGCTCCTGCACGATCCAGGAGCCGCCATTGAGCAGGCCCTTGCTCTTGTCGTTGCGCAGGCAGACCAGCTTCTCGCCCGCCACCGGCACGGTCTCGGTGCGGCCCATGATCTGGCGCATGCGGGCGTTGTAGTTGCGCCGCGTCTTGTTCAGGCCGACGAGGACCTGGTCGGCGCTCATCACCAGCTGCGGATCGACCTCGCTGCGCCGGATCACGCGGCTCTTGCCGTAATCGCCGACATCCAGCCGGCCGCCCTCGCGGATCGTCATCGACATCCGCACGATCGGGTTGTCCGCCGCCTGCCGGTGGACCTCGGTCAGCATGATGTCGGGCTCGGCCTCGGTGAAGAAGCCGCCGCCCTTGACGGGGGGAAGCTGCGCCGGATCGCCCAGCACCAGCACCGGCGTGCCGAAGGAGAGCAGGTCGCGGCCGAGATCCTCATCCACCATCGAGCACTCGTCGATGATGATCAGCTTGGCCTTGGCCGCAGCGCTCTCGCGGTTGAGCACGAAGGTCGGGCTCTCCTCGTCGACCCCCCGGGATCGGTAGATCAGCGAATGGATGGTTTGCGCGCCCACGCAGCCCTTGTTGCGCAGCACGAGCGCGGCCTTGCCGGTGAAGGCGGCAAACGCGACGTCGCCGTCGACGGCCTCGGCGATGTGGCGCGCGAGCGTCGTCTTGCCCGTGCCGGCATAGCCGAACAGGCGGAAGAGCTGCGGCTCGCCGGCCTGCAGCCAGCGCGCGACCGCGCTCAGCGCGGCATCCTGTTGCGGGGACCAGCTCATGCAGCGATGCGGCAAAGGGAAATCATGCCGCAGATGGGGACGAGTCGCGCCACGATGGCAAGCGCGAAGGCGAAGGCCTCAGGCTGCACGCAGGCGGCGCACGAAATCCAGCGCCTCGCGCTGCAGGCTGCCGATGCGCTCGTCCAGCGCGCGGGCGCTCGCCGCCCCCATATCGGCCTGGCCGACGCTCTGGGCATTGGCGACCGCGATCTCCGACATCGCACCCGCCGCGGTCCCGGTGACCTCCGAGATGTGAGCGACGGTCTCGCCAAGAGAGTTCACCAGCTCGGCCTGTGAGCCGACCATGGTCGAGATCTCGACGCTGGCCTGCTCGACCGCGCCGACGCTGGAGGCGATCGCCGAGACCGCACCCGCGGCATGCGACAGCGCCTCGTTGACCTGCACGATCCGGGTCACGATCTGACCCGTCGCGCTCGCCGTCTGCGCCGATAGCGCCTTGACCTCACTGGCCACGACGGCAAAGCCGCGCCCATGCGGCCCGGCGCGCGCGGCCTCGATCGTCGCATTGAGGGCGAGCAGATTGGTCTGCCGGGCGATCGCCTCGATCAGGCCGACGACCTCGCGGATCCGGGTGGCATTGTCGGTCAGGCGCTCGACCAGCGCCGTCGTGCCGACGGCCTCCCGTGTCGCCTCGGTTGCCATCACCGACACGCGCCGGACCTCTTCATTGATCTGCCCGATGACCTGCTCGAGCCGCCAGGCCGCCTCGCTGCTGCGCTGGGCTTCCGCACCCGCGCCCCCCACCGAGGCGGCGGCCGTCTCGGCACTGCGCGAGACCTGATGCACCCGCACCGCCGAGTCCTGGAGCGCTGAATGCAGGCTCTCGCTCGCCACGCCGATCTCGGACAGCAGCGTGCCGAGCCGCTGCTCGAACTCGTCGGCGATGCGGTGAAGGTCCTGCGTGCGCTGCCTTCGGTTGCGCTGCGCCAGATCGGCCTCCGCCTCGCGCGTGATGAGCGTCGCGCGGACCTCGCTGAGGCTGTGCACGACGCGGGCGAGTTGCCCGATCTCGTCAGAGCGCTCCTGGTGCGGCACTTGCGCCGGTGCGTTGGAGGAACTCACCCGTCCGATCGTCGCCATCAGGTCACGCAGCGGCCGCACCAGATGCAGGCGCAGCAGCAGGAACGTGGCGAACCCGCCGGCGAGCGGCAGGAGCAGCGCCAGGGCGATGGTGCGCCAGCGCACCGCCGCAGCGAGCGCCACCGACCGGGCCCGGGCGTCGTCCGCGCGCCGCCCGAGCTCATCACGCAGCGACGTCGTGGTGACGATAATCTGGCGGACGTTCTCGCGCGCCTCCTCGGCATCGGCCTCGAGCAGCGCCGCTTTCGGCGAAACCCGCCGGCCGATCTCGACGATGCCGCGCTGGAAGGCGATGAAGGTCCGGATCCGCGGATCGAGCGTCGGATTGGCCTCCCGCATGGCCGGGGGCAGCGACGAGGCGAGGCCTGCCCGCGCCGAATCGACCAGCTCGATCGCGCCGTCGAGCTGGTCGAGCGCCGCATCCATCTGCCGCCTGTCGGCATCGGCGTTCAGCCGGCTGAGCAGCGAGGCATAGGTGACCCGGTTCGCCAGCAGAGCGGCGGCATTGGCGAGATCGAGCGCCTCGATGGCTTCTTCGTCGATGCCGCGCACCTCGTCGAGGCCCCGGATCGCGCTGACCAACCCCGCCGCCGCCGTCAGACTGAGCAGCGCGAAGAGCAGGATGATCTTGCCCGTCAGTCCCAGTCTCAGCATCGTCAGGCCGCCATCGTCACGCTGGCGAGACCCTTCGCAGACGCGAAAGAACGACAGGTTAACGCCGAGGCGAAATTGACATCAATTTCAATAGATTAGCCGATTAAGAGCATGGCGGGCGAACAGATGGCGCGAGGCATGGCTGGACATTGAACCCGGCCGCACCTTCGCTAAGGTCAAAGGCCGTGACGGAGGCTGTTCGATGCATGTGATGGTCAACGGCGTACGCCTCTACGTCGATGTCGAAGGCGCAGGCCTCGTCCCCGATGGACCGCGAATGCGTGCGAAACCGACGCTGATCCTGGTTCATGGCGGCCCCGGCGCCGACCACAGTCTCTACAAGCCGGCCTTCTCGGCGCTCAGCGACATCTGCCAGATCGTCTACTACGACCATCGCGGCTGCGGCCGCAGCGAGGACGGGTTGCCCGCAAACTGGACGCTGGCGCAGTGGGGTGATGACCTGAAGGGGCTCTGCGACGCGATCGGCATCGAGAGACCGATCGTGCTCGGCACCTCGTTCGGTGGCTTCGTCGCGCAGGCCTATGCGACGCGCCATCCCCGCCATGCCGGCAAGCTGATCCTCGTCACCACCGCGGCCAAGATCGATTTTCCGACGATCTATGCAGCGTTCGAGCGGATCGGCGGGTTGCAGGCGGGAGAGGCGGCGCGGGACTACTGGTCGGCGCCCTCGCCGGCGACCCGGGCGCCTTATCTCGACATCTGCCTGCCGCTCTACAAAGCCAGACCACCAATCGGCCCGGCCGACTGGGAGCAACGGGTCATCATGCGCAATGAGACCGGCGTCCATTTCAACGGGCCCAGCAACGAGCAGGGGCGGATGGATTTTCGCGAAGCCCTCGCAAGCATCGAATGCCCCGTTCTCGTGATGGGCGGCGAGGACGATCCGATCATGCCGATCGCCTTCAGCGAGACGATCGCGCAAAGCCTTCCGCCAAACCGTGTGCGGTTCGAGCGGTTCGCGCGCTGCGGACACGGCATCGTGCCGGACGATCCGGAGGCGGCGCTGGCCGCCATCCGCGCATTCATCCTCGACGCGTGATGCGGGCCGATCTCACCAGGGAATCGGCTCGCCCTGCCAGGTCCGGAAGCTGTTCGTCTGCGCCAGCCCCGATGCGTCGATCGTGGCGATGAGCCCGGCCGCACTCTCGGAGGGCGCGATATCGGCGCCGCCGCCGCCCATGTCGGTGCGCACCCAGCCGGGATGGAACAGGAGTTGCGCGACGCCGCGCGCACGCACCGCATTGCCGAACACCACCATCGCCATGTTCACCGCCGCCTTCGACGAGCGATAGGCCAGCGAGCCCGACGGATTTAGCCCGATCGAGCCCATGCGGCTGGTGATGGTCGCGATCTTGCGACCGCTGCTCGCCTCGACATTCGCCAGGAGGGCCTGCGAAACCCGCAGTGGCCCGTAGACATTCACCTCGAAGACCTCGCGCCAGACATCGAAATCCATCGCGAGCGCGCTCTCGGTGCCGCGCGGGCCGTGGATGCCGGCATTGTTGACGAGGACGTCGATCGGCCGGCCGTCGAGCGCGCCCTTCGCCGCCGCGACGCTCTCGTCGGAGGTGACGTCGAGTTCGAGCGGGAGCAGCGCCGCCGGATGCGCCGCCGCGAGCTCGCCGAGCGCCCCGCCCCAGGGATTGCGCGCCGCCGCCACGACATGGTCGCCCCGCCGCAGCAGCTCCATGGTGAGCGCAAGGCCGATGCCGCGATTGGCACCGGTGATCATCCAGGTGTGGGGCATGCTGTGGCTCCGTCCTCTCGGTCAGACCTTAGCCGGTGGCGGCAACCTTTCCAGAGCGGCGAAAGCGTGGCCGTCATGCTCGGGCTTGACCCGAGCATCTCGTGACGCGCTCGTCGAAGCATCGCTCGGCACGAGATTCTCGGGTCTGCGCTTCGCTTCGCCCGAGAATGACGCGCCTCTTATCCTCACCCCTTCGGCGTGCCGTACCCTCCCGCCGTCGGCGTGATCACCGTCACCGCCTCGCCGGCCTGGAGCAGCGTCTGGTCGCAAGGGTTGAGCTCCTCGACCGCGCCCGACAGACGCCGCACCAGCGTCTTGCCCAACTGCCCCGGCTCGCCGCCCTTGACACCGAAGGGGCGGACCTTGCGGTGCGAGGCGAGGATCGCGCAGTCCATCGGCTCGCGGAAACGGATCGTGCGGCTGGTGCCGTCGCCCGCGTTCCACGCGCCGCGCCCGCCCGAGCCGGCGCGGATGTGGAAATCCTCCAGCACGACGGGGAAACGCGTCTCGAGCACCTCTGGATCGGTCAAGCGCGAATTCGTCATGTGGACATGGACGCCCGACGTGCCGTGGAAGCCCGGCCCGGCCGGGGAGCCCGAGCAGATCGTCTCGTAGTACTGGTACTGGTCGTTGCCGAAGGTGAGGTTGTTCATCGTGCCCTGCGAGCAGGACATCGCTTCCAGCGCCCCGAACAGCGTGTTCGTCACAGCCTGCGAAACCTCGACATTGCCGGCCACCACCGCGGCCGGATAGCGCGGCGAGAGCATCGAGCCCTCGGGGATGACGATCTTGATCGGCCGCAGGCAGCCGGCATTCATCGGGATCGCATCGTCGACCATGACGCGGAAGACATAGAGCACCGCGGCCCGCGTCACCGGCGCCGGGGCGTTGAAATTGTCGGGCCGCTGCGGCGAAGTGCCGGTGAAGTCGACGGTGGCCTCGCGTTTGTCGCGGTCGATGCTGATCCTGACCTTGATCGCGCAACCCTGGTCCATCGGATAGGTGAACTCGGCATCGTGGAGCTTGGTCAGCAGCCGCGCGACGCTCTCGGCCGCATTGTCCTGGACATGGCCCATATAGGCCTGCACCACGTCGAGCCCGAAGGAGGCGATCATCTTCTTCAGCTCGGCGACGCCCTTGGCGTTGGCGGCGATCTGCGCCTTCAGGTCGTTGACGTTCTGGACGACGTTGCGCACCGGATATCGGGCGCCGGTCAGGACCGCGACCAGTTCGTCCTCGCAGAAGCGGCCCTGATCGACGATCTTGAAGTTGTCGATATAGACGCCTTCCTCCTCGATCACGGTCGCCAGCGGCGACATCGAGCCCGGCGCGGTGCCGCCGACATCGGCATGGTGGCCGCGGCTGGCGACCCAGAACAGAATGTCCTTCTCGGCCTCGTCGAAGACCGGGGTGCAGACCGTGATGTCCGGCAGATGCGTGCCGCCATTATAGGGCGCGTTCAGGCAGTAGACGTCGCCCGGCTTGATGACCGGGTTGTTTTTGATGACGGTCTCGACCGACTTGTCCATCGAGCCGAGATGCACGGGCATGTGCGGGGCGTTGGCGACGAGCGCCGCCTGGCTGTCGAAGACCGCGCAGGAGAAGTCGAGCCGCTCCTTGATGTTCACCGAATAGGCGGTGTTCTGCAGCGTCACGCCCATCTGCTCGGCGATCGACATGAACAGATTGTTGAAGATCTCGAGCATCACCGGATCGGCCTTCGTGCCGATCGCAGCGGTCTGGACGAGCGCCTTGGAGCGCACCAGCACGAGATGGTCCTTGGCCGTGAGCTTCGCGCTCCAGCCCTCCTCAACCACGACCGTCTGGTTCGGCTCGATGATGATCGCGGGTCCCGCGATCCCCTGGCCGGGCCGCATCGCCTCGCGCCGGACGATCGCCGCCTCGTGCCAGCGGCCCTGCGAGAACATCCGGGTGGTGGCGGCGACGGACGGCTCGCCCGCGCTTTCGCCGACCGACGCTTCCTCGAAGCGCGCCCCGCCCCCGATGGCCTCGACCTCGACGGCCTCGATCACCAGCGCCTTGCTCTCGTCCATGAAGCCGAAGCGCGCCTTGTGGGCCGCCTGGAACGCCGCCTTCATCGCGTCGGGCGTGCCGGCTGCCACCGCGATGGCGGTATCGGTGCCGGCATAGCGGACATGGGCGCGCGTCAGCGCGGTGATGGCCGCCTCCGCGACACCCTGTCCGGCGACCTCGGCCCGCGCCTCCGCGACGAGGGAGGCCGCCGCGGCCTCGACCGCCGCCTGCGCGCCGCCGTCGAGGGCTACGTCGAGTGCGGCCGTCCGCGTCGCGCGGATTTCGGCCAGGCCCATGCCATAGGCCGAGAGCAGGCCGGAGAACGGATGCAGCAGCACGGTCTTGATGCCCAGCGCATCCGCCACGAGGCAGGCATGCTGCCCGCCGGCGCCGCCAAACGAGTTCAGCGCATAGCGGGTGATGTCGTAGCCGCGCTGCACCGAGATCTTCTTGATCGCCTCGGCCATGTTGGCGACCGCGATCTGGATGAAGCCGTCGGCGACCTGCTCGGGACTGCGTCCGTCCCCGACCTCCGCGGCGAGCGCCGCGAACTTCGCCTTCACGGCCGCGACATCGAGCGGCTGGTCGCGCTTCTCGCCGAAGATCGGCGGGAAGTAGTCCGGGATCAGCTTGCCGACCATGACGTTGGCGTCGGTCACCGCGAGCGGCCCGCCGCGGCGATAGGCGGCCGGCCCCGGATTGGCGCCGGCGGAATCCGGCCCGACGCGGAAGCGGGCACCGTCATAGTGCAGGATCGAGCCGCCACCGGCCGCGACCGTGTGGATCAGCATCATCGGCGCACGCATCCGCACGCCGGCCACCTCCGTCTCGAAGGCGCGCTCATATTCGCCGTCGAAATGGGCGACGTCGGTGGAGGTCCCGCCCATGTCGAAGCCGATGACCTTGTCGAAGCCGGCGGAGCGGCCGGTTTCGGCCAGGCCGACGACGCCACCGGCGGGGCCGGACAGGATCGCATCCTTGCCCTGGAAGAGCTCGGCGGCGGTGAGCCCGCCGGAGGACATCATGAACATCAGCCGCGCACCGGTGCGGGCGATGTCGAGTTCCTCCGAGACCTGCTGCACATAGCGGCCGAGGATGGGCGAGAGATAGGCATCGACCACGGTGGTGTCGCCGCGGCCGACGAGCTTGATCAGCGGCGAGACCTCATGGCTGACCGAGACCTGCGGGAAGCCGATCTCGCGGGCGATCCGGGCTGCGACCTGCTCATGCGCCGGATAGCGATAGGCGTGCATGAAGGCGATTGCCACCGCACGGAAGCCGGCCTCGAACTGCGCCTGAAGTGCAGCCCGGATCGCAGCCTCGTCGGGCGCCTGCTCGACCACGCCGTCGGCCAGCACGCGCTCCTCGATCTCGACCACCGCCTCGTAGAGCTGCTCGGGCTTGATGATCTGCTTGGCGAAGATGTCGGGCCGCGCCTGGTAGCCGATGCGCAGCGCATCGCGGAACCCCTTCGTGGTGACCAGCAGCGTCCGGTCGCCCTTGCGCTCGAGTAGGGCGTTGGTCGCCACCGTCGTGCCCATGCGGACCTCGCCGACCAGCCCGGCCGGAATCGGCTCGCCGGTCTTCAGACCGAGATGGTCGCGGATTCCCTGCACCGCGGCGTCGCGATAGGCGCCCGGATTCTCGGACAGCAGCTTCCTGGCGTGAAGTTTGCCTGAGGGGTCGCGACCGATCACATCCGTGAAGGTGCCGCCCCGATCGATCCAGAAATCCCAGCGCGGCGCCATCTCGAATCCTCCCATCGGGCGACGCGGAACCGTCGCTGACGTTTCATCGATAATTTGTCGATGTGTTGTTGACAAGCCGGATTCGACGGCTACGATCGCGATTGTGACCGGATCATGGCGAGGGGCCGGGCGGTTGCGAGGCGGAGGATGCTATGACGGGAACGCTCCTGGCAATCGCGGGCTCGCGCCCGCCCACCCATCGGGAGATGCCCCGATGATCCGGCGCTCCCTTGATCTGCTCTACCTCGGAGCGGGATACATCGCCGGCATCTTCCTGGTCGTGATCTTTGGCCTGATGATGCTGCTGTCCGTCGGTCGCGACATCAACTTCAACGTTCCCTCTGGCGATGACTTCGCCGGTTGGGCCTTCGCTGCGATGGCCTTCTTCGGTCTCGCCCACACCTTCAAGAAGGGCGAGATGATCCGGGTCGGCCTCCTGATCGAGCGCCTGCACGGATCGGCGCGTAAAGGCGCGGAGCTGTTCTCGCTCACCGTCGCAGCCCTCTTCATCGGCTACTTCACCTTTCAGACCGGCAAGCTCGCCTATGATTCCTGGCAGTACTCGGACATGTCCACCGGCGTCGTGTCCGTCCCGCTGTGGATGCCGCAGCTTTCCCTCGTGCTGGGACTCGGCACGCTGCTGATCGCGATCCTCGACGAGTTCGTCATCGTGTTGCGGACGGGTCGCCCCACCTATGAGCCCGAGCCGCCGAAATCGGTCGAGGAACTGGTCGAGCGCGTCGCGCAGGGCGGAGGCGTCTGAACCATGAGCCTTCCCGTTCTCGCCCTTGTTCTGCTCAGCTTCCTCATTCTCGTTCTCGCCAGCGGCGTCTGGATCGCCGTCGGGCTCGGCCTCGTCGGCCTGCTGGCGATGTGGCTCGTCACCGACGTGCCGATCGGCCAGGTGCTGGCCACCACGGTCTGGAGTTCCGCCAGCGGCTGGACGCTGACCGCCCTGCCGCTCTTCATCTGGATGGGCGAGATCCTGTTCCGGACCCGCCTTTCCGAGCAAATGTTCCAGGGGCTGTCGCCCTGGCTGCAATGGCTGCCGGGACGCCTGATTCACACCAACATCGTCGGCTGCGGCATCTTTGCCGCCGTGTCCGGATCCTCGGCCGCGACGGTGGCAACGATCGGCAAGATCTCGCTGCCGGAGCTGAAGAAGCGCGGCTATGACGAGCAACTCAGCCTAGGCACCCTCGCCGGCTCGGGCACGCTCGGCCTGCTGATCCCGCCCTCCATCCCAATGGTCGTCTATGCCGTGACGGCGAACGTCTCGGTGCTGCAGGTCTTCCTCGGCGGCTTCCTGCCGGGCCTGCTCGTGATGGCGCTCTATATGGGCTACGTCATCATCTGGTCGCTGCTCAACCCGGACAAGACGCCACCGCGCGACCCCGCGCTGCCCTTCTTCGAGAAGCTGCGGCAATCCGCCAAGCTGATGCCCTGCCTCGTCCTGATCGCAGCCGTGTTCCTGGCGCTGATCCTGGGTTTCGCGACGGCGACGGAATGCGCGGCCTGGGGGGTGTCCGGCGCACTTTTCCTCGCCTGGTGGAGCGGCACGCTGAGCTGGAAGACGCTCTTCGAGAGCATCATGAGCGCGACCAGGCTCACCTGCATGATCATGCTGATCCTGGCCGGAGCCGCCTTCTGCACCGCGGCGATGGCCTATACCGGCATCCCGATGGCCCTGGCCGAATGGGTCAAGGGCATGCAGCTCTCGACGCATATGCTCGTGCTGGCGCTGACCATCATGTACATCATCCTGGGCTGCCTGATCGACGGCATCTCGATGATCGTCCTGACGGCCGTCATCGTTCTGCCGATGGTGAAGGAAGCCGGCTTCGATCTCGTCTGGTTCGGTGTCTACCTCGTTATCCATGTCGAGATGGCGCAGATCACCCCGCCGGTGGGCTTCAACCTCTTCGTGCTGCAGAACATGAGCGGCAAGGACACCTGGACGATTGCGAAGGCAGCGTTTCCGTTCTTCATTCTGCTCAACATCGCCGTCTTCATCATCACGACCTTCCCGCAGATCGTGCTCTTCCTGCCCAAACTCGCTTTCCCGGACTGACCCCACCCACAACCAACAAGAGAGGGAATGACATCATGATCGACCGCAGGACCCTTACCGCCGCCGCCCTGGCCTTCGGCGTCAGCGCTCTGGCCTTCGCCGCGCCCGCCGCCGCGCAGACCAAGTGGAATCTCCCGGCCGCCTACCCGGCCGACAACCCGCACAGCGAGAACCTCACGCTCTTCGCCAAGGATGTGGAGGCCGCGAGCGGCGGCAAGCTCGCCATCACCGTCCATCCCGGCGCCTCGCTGTTCAAGGCCCCCGAGATCAAGCGCGCGGTCCAGAGCGGCCAGGCCCAGATGGGTGAGGTGCTCCTCTCGATCCACGAGAACGAGGATCCGGTCTACGGCATCGACGTCGTGCCCTTCCTCGCGACGTCCTTCGCCGACGCCAAGAAGCTCTATGCCGCCTCCAAGGCCGCCGTGGAGAAGAAGCTCGACTCCCAGGGCGTGAAGCTGCTGTTCATGGTTCCCTGGGCGCCGCAGGGCGTCTACACGAAGAAGGAGCTCAACACGATCGACGACATGAAGGGCCTCAAGTGGCGCTCCTACAATGTCGGCACGGCCCGCCTCGGCGATCTGCTCGGCATGCAGTCGGTGACGATCCAGGCGGCGGAACTGCCGCAGGCGCTGGCGACCGGCGTCGTCAACTCCTTCATGTCCTCGGGCGGCACCGGCTACGATTCCAAGGTCTGGGAGTCGCTGACGCATTTCTACGACGTCCAAGCCTGGATCCCGAAGAACGCGACCTTCGTCAACAAGGCCGCCTTCAACGGGCTCGACAAGGCGACGCAGGACGCCATCCTCAAGGCCTCCGCCGACGCCGAAGCGCGCGGCTGGAAGATGTGGGAGGAGAAGTCCGGCTGGTATCTCGAGCAGCTCAAGGCCAAGGGCATGAAGGTCCAGGCCCCGAGCGCCGAGCTCGCCGCCGGCTTCAAGAAGGCCGGTGACACCCTGACCGGCGACTGGCTGAAGAAGGCCGGTGCCGACGGCCAGGCGATCGTCGACGCCTACAAGAAGATGTGAGGCTGCCGCCCCGCGCCCTCAACCGGGCGCGGGGTCCGCTTCCCCCGCGGCCCCTCCGGCGAGCGACGATGTCATCACCGCCCTCCTCCACCGAACTCGGCCCCATCGTCTCCTCCGGCCATCTGGCGGCGGGGGCGATGCCGGCTCTGTCGGAATTCGAGTTCGCGATGAGCATGACGGTGCACGCCTTCCATCGCTGGATGGTGCGCGCCATGGCGGCCGCCGGCACGCCGGACCTGTCCCCGCTCGACGTGCTGGTGCTGCACAACGTCAACCATCGCGGCAAGGCCAAGCGCCTCGCCGATATCTGCCTCGTCCTCAACATCGAGGACACGCATCTGGTGAACTACGCGCTCAAGAAGCTGGAGCGCCTGAAGCTCCTCAAGGCCGGTCGCAAGGGCAAGGAGAAGACGGTGGAGGTGACGCCTGCGGGCGAGGAAGCCTGCCGTGCCTATGCCCGGATTCGCGAGCAGCTTCTGGTCAAGTCGGTGCTATCGACCGGGCTCGACCCGAAGCGCCTCTCCGAGATCGCCACGGCGATGCGCTCGCTCTCGGGACAGTACGATCAGGCCGCACGCGCTGCCGCGAGCCTCTGAGACGCCGTCAGCCTCAGGCCGCGGGCTCGTCCTCCACGATCCGGATCGTCACGCGCGTCCCCTGGGCCTGCCGCGCATAGTCGATGCTGGTGCCGAGGCTGCGCGCCATCGCGCCGACGATCTTGCCGCCGAGGCCGGTGCCCGTCGCCGGTCCCTGCCCCGACCAGCCCACCCCGTCATCGGCCACGACGAGCAGCGTCGCGCCGTCCGGCTCGCGCGCGAGCGAGACACGGATTTCGCCCGTCCCCTCGGGATAGGCGTATTTGATCGCGTTCGTCACCAGCTCGGTGACGATCATGCCGATCGACACCGCCTTGTCTGTCTTCATCAGGATCGGCACCGCCTCGAAGCGGATATCGGGCGTGCGCCCGGCCGCCGACATGGAATGGCCGAGCTCGCGCACCAGCGTCTCGAGATAGGCCGCAAGATCGACGGTACGGACGTCGTCGGAGGTGTAGAGGCTGCGGTGGAGATTGCCGATCGCGGTGATGCGCGCCTGCGTTTCGGCCAGCGCCGCGCGCGCCCCGGCATCCTGCACCGAGGCGGCCTGCATCCGTACCAGCGACGACACCAGCGCAAGGCTGTTGGCGACGCGATGGTTGACCTCCGCCAGCAGCACGATGGCGCGGTCGCGCGCGTCGCGGACCTCGCGCTCGGCTTCCTCCTTGGCGCGAAGCAGACGCGCCCGCTCGACCGACTGCTCCAGCGCAGCGGTCAGCAGCACCTCGAAATCCTCGCCGATCGTCTTGACCACATAGTCGACAGCGCCGGCCTTTAAGGCCTGGACCGCGATGGCGAGTTCAGAGGAGGCGGTGACATAGACCACCGGCGGCGCGCCCTCGCTGCCGGCGAGACGCGCCAGCACCTCCAGCCCCGAACTCGTTCCGAGGTCATGGTCGAGGATCACGGCGTCGATGCCGCCCTCCGCGATGCGCGCCAGCCCGGCCTCGGCATCGCCGACATGCTCGACCGCATAGCCTTTGCGCGCGAGGATGCGCTGCACGAGCCGGCCCAGCGCCACGTCGTCGTCGATATAGAGAACCGTCAGCGGCCGATGGGGCATGGCCGGATCATCCGCGGAGGTCACGGGGTTTCTGGCACTTGCATGACCGAGAAGAACAGCCCGAGCTGGCGGATGGCATTGGCGAAACCGTCATAGTTCACCGGCTTGGTGATGTAGACATTGGCGCCGAGGTCATAGCAGCGCTGGATCTCGCGGCTGTCGTCGGTCGTCGTCAGCACGACCACGGGCGAGCGCTTGGTGTGCGGGTTGGCCTTGACCTTTTCGAGGATGTCGACGCCGCCCATGTCGGGCAGGTTGAGATCGAGCAGGATCAGGAGCTGGCGTCCCGAGCTGACCATGCCCGACCCGTCCGGCCCGAACAGATAGGCCAGCGCCTCGGTGCCGTTGGTGAACGGGATGATCTCGTTGTTGACCCCGGCCCGCCGGATGTTCTTCTCGATCAGCCGGGCATGGCCCTCGTCATCCTCGATCATCACGATCGACACGGGTTTGGCGTTGGTCATGATTCGTGGCTCCGCTTCACGCTCCGCAGATCGGCCGGCAGCAGGACCGTGAAGGTCGTTCCCACCCCGAATTCCGACCGGACGGTGATGTCTCCGCCGAGGTTGCGCACGAGCGTGCGTACATGCGCAAGCCCGATCCCCTCGCCCGGTGTATTTTGTGTTCCCGAGCGCCGGAACAGCTCGAAGATCCGCTCGTGGTCGCTGGCCGCGATGCCGCGGCCATTGTCCTCGATCTCGATCGCCACCCAGCCCGGGCGCGGCGCCAGCGTGCGCGCGACAATCTGCAGGGGCCGATCGGGCGCGCGGTACTTGATGGCGTTGTCGAGCAGATTGCCGATGATCTGGTCGAGCGAGAAGCGGTCGCTGACGATGCGGTCGGTCTTCGCCTCGATGGCGATGCCGCCGCCCGTCTCGCTGGCCTGGTGGTGGACGGCCGCCGCGGCCGCCTCGAGCAGCGCATCGAGCATCACCCGCTCGGGCTTCAGGGCCCGGCTGCCCTCGCGCGAGATCTTCAGGATCGCGTTGATCAGCCCGTCCATCTTGCGGGTCGAAGAGCGGATGAACTCCAGCGCCTCCGGCGCATCGGTCTTCAGCGCCGCCTCGGCCTCGGCCTTCAGCGCCACCGCCTTGTCGTCGGAAGCGTCGAGATAGGCCCCGATCGGCTTGAGGGTCTCCTCCAGTTCGCTGGTGAAACCCATGATGTTGACCAGCGGCGCCCGCAGATCATGCGTGACGATATAGGCGAAGCGCTGGATCTCCTGATTGGCCTTGATCAGCGCATCGGTGCGCTCGCGCACGCGTTCCTCCAGCCCGGCATTCAGCACTTCGAGCTCACGCCGGGCGCCGACGATCTCGTTGGTGTAGCTCAGGATCGTCCAGGCCGCTGCCGCCGCGAGCCCGAGAATGACGATGGCGCCGATGATCGTGACCCAGCGCAGCCGCGAGGCGGCCGTCTCCTGCGCGGCGATGGCGGCGAGCAGGCGCGCCTCCGAGCGCTCGAGGATACTGGCGAAGGCGGCACGAGCCTCATCCATCAGCGTCTTGCCGCGGCCATCCTCGACGAGCGCCAGCGCCCCCGCGAAATCGCCGCGCTGCGACGCAGCCACCGTCTCGGCCAGCTCGGCCATCTTCGCGTCCAGCGCACGGCGCAGACGCGCCGCATAGGGCCCCATGTCGACCTCGTCGGCGACCGCTTCGGCCAGCCGCTGGAACCGCTCCTCGAAGCGCGCCACCGCCTCGGTATAGGGCGCCAGATAGGTCGCATCGCGCGTGAGCAGGAAGCCACGCTGGCCGGTCTCCGCATCCTGAACGAGCGACATCAAATCGGCAGATGCGCTGCGGACCTCGCGCGCATCGACGACCTGGGCGAAGGATCGCTCCGAGGCGAGCGTCAGCCACAGCGAGCCCGCCACGATGGTGACGAGCGCAAGGATGCCCGCCGCCATCAGCAGGAGATTGGTGCGGCGGAAAAAGGCCTGGGAGATCGGCATGGGTCGTCCGGACGGGGCGCGATGGGGATGCAGCGTCGCACATCGCTTCGCAAGGTCAAATGACAGCAGACAAGCGTCCGGCCACGAGTTTTTTGCCGGACCGTCGCATTTTACACATCCGGATTGAACTTATTTTAATCCGCTTGCCCTAACGGCAGGAGTAGTGGCTGCCGAATTGCAGGCGCAGCGGGGGCGGGTGCTGCCGCCTCGGCCGCATGCGACGACAGGAGGCCGCTTGACCGGGCAAAGGCCAACCGCATGAAGATCATGATCGTCGACGACAACCGCACCTATCTGATGGTGCTGCGCGGCGTTGTGAACAACATTGGCGACCATCACATCACGGTTTTCTCGAACCCGCTCGAGGCGCTGGAGGCGGCGGCGAGCATCGAGTTCGACCTGGTCATGGTCGATTACATGATGCCCGAGATGGATGGCGTTTCCTTCATCCGGGCGCTGCGGCAGATGCCGAACCATCGCGACCAGCCGATCGTGATGGTCACCACCACAGAGGAGCGCGAGACCCGCCTGGCGGCACTCGACGCTGGTGCGACCGACTTCCTGCGCAAGCCGATCGAGCCCGTCGAACTGCGCGTTCGCGTCCAGAACCTGCTGGCGCTGCGCGAGGCGCAAACCGCGATGCGCGACAAGGCGGCCTGGCTCGCCAAGGAGGTTCGCCAGGCGACGCAGGATCTGGTCGAGAGCCAGCGCGACATGGCGCGGCGGCTCTCGCGCGCCATCGACTGCCGCGACGGACACACCGGCGATCACGTCGCGCGCATGGCCGCACTATGCAAGATCATCGCCGAGGGGCTGGGTCTCGACGCCGAGCAATGCGAGACCATCCATGCCGCCGCGCCGATGCACGACGTCGGCAAGATCGGCATCCCCGACTTCATTCTGCAGAAGCCGGGCCGCCTCACCGATGAGGAGATGGCGGTGATGCGGACGCATGTGTCGATCGGCGAGGCGATCCTCGCCGATGGCCGCTCCGCCCTGATGCGCTGCGCCGAACGCATCGCGGCGACCCATCACGAACGCTGGGACGGCAAGGGCTATCCGCGCGGTCTCTCGGGCCATGACATCCCCGTCGAAGGGCGCATCGCTGCCGTGGCGGATGTGTTCGAGGCGCTCTGCGCCAACCGCGTCTACCGGCCCGGACGCCCGCCCGAAGACGCCCGCCAGTTCATCCTCGCCGGCTCCGGCCGCCATTTCGATCCGGCCTGCGTCGCCGCTTTCGAGGCCCGCTGGACCGACATTCTCGCCCTGATCAACGCCACGTCCGATCCTCTGACTACGCCGATCGCCCTCGCGAGCTGAGCTCGCCGTCGGCGAACCCCTTACAACCGACAGGAGACCTGTCATGCTGATCCGTCTCGCACTCCTTTTCTGCCTTGCCTGCCTCGCACCTGCCGGCCAGGCCGGCGCTGCCGAAATCCCTGCTGCCAAGGGTCCGGTGATCCTGACCGTCTCGGGCAAGATCGCCCATCGCAACGGGCCGGATGGCGCGACCTTCGACGCGGCGATGCTGGACGCTCTGCCCAAGCGCATGACGACGGCCAGCACGCCCTGGTATTCCGACAAGATGCGCTTCGAAGGCCCCCTCGGGGCCGCGCTGCTCGACCAGGTCGGCGCGACCGGGACGACCTTGAAGGTGACGGCGCTCAACGACTACGCGGTCGAGATTCCGGTCGAGGACTTCCGCAAATGGCCCGTGATCCTCGCGACGAAGATCAACGACAAGCCGATCTCCGTGCGCGACAAGGGGCCGATCTTCGTGATCTACCCCTTCGACGAGCAGCCCTCGCTCTACAACGAGCTCTATTTCGGCCGCTCAGCCTGGCAGGTGAAGTCCATCGAGGTGCGCTGAAGCGCGCACCGCACCGAGGCGCCGCCCGATGGATAAGCCCAGCAAACAGAACCGGCTGAACAATCTGGGCATCCTGGCGCTCGTCGGGCTCAGCATCCTGCTGGGAGGCGTCGTCATGGCGATGTTTTCGGCGCTCGGTACGCGTCACCGGGCGACGGATGAAAGCGTGCGCGAGGACCTCGTCTGGGCGGCCTACCAGCTCGACCGCGAAGCGAAAAAACTCGCCAGCGCCGTTCAGGATCTGCGGGAGGGCTTCAGCGCCCAGCGGCGCGCCGATGTCGGGCTGCGCTACGACATCCTCTACAGCCGCACCACCGTTCTCATCAGCAATCACTACCGGACAAAGTTCGGCCAGACTCCGGAG
Source organism: Methylobacterium sp. CCH7-A2 (assembly GCF_001557075.1). Taxonomy (NCBI): domain Bacteria; kingdom Pseudomonadati; phylum Pseudomonadota; class Alphaproteobacteria; order Hyphomicrobiales; family Methylobacteriaceae; genus Methylobacterium; species Methylobacterium sp. CCH7-A2. Next base: position 75,301 of record NZ_LSKN01000226.1, on the reverse strand, counting down.
ATCCTGACGCTGGCGCAGGATGCGCGTGATCGCATCCTCGCGCTCGCTCCGACCATCGATGCGCTGGCAGAGGATGCCGGGGCCACGGCGCAGGCCGCGGCCCTGCTCGCAGAACTTTCGCCGCTGATGCAGAACACCGAGCGCCTGCTCAACGTCACCAACCTCGCCCAGTCGCGGATACGGGTGGAGGACCGCAACGAGCTGACGGCAGCCTATCAGCAGCTCGGCGGCGCCATGACGGCGCTGATCGTTTCGCTGGCGATGATCGTCGCCTATCTCGGCGTCCAGCTCTACCAGATCCGCATCGCGCGGCGCCGCTTCGAGCGGCTCAGCATCGAGAACGCCGACGCCGCCAAGCGCGCCGAAGCCGGGGCCCGCGCCAAGTCGATCTTCCTGGCCACGATGAGCCACGAGATCCGCACCCCGCTGAACGGCATCATCGGCATGGTCGACATCATGCGCGGGACACCGATGAGCGAGAGCCAGCGCGAGAAGCTCTCTGTGATCGGCGAATGCAGCGATACCCTGCTTGCGCTCATTGATGACATTCTCGACTTCTCGAAGCTCGAATCCGGCGCCGTCGAGCTTGAAATGCTTCCCTTCGAGCTCGGCGAGGTCTTCGCCAGCGTCGCCCATGTGATGGGCGCCCGCGCGCGCGACAAGGACATCACCTTGCATGTCGAGCAGCCGCAAGCCCGGGTCACGACGGATGCGACGCGGCTCCGGCAGATCCTCTTCAATCTCGTCGGCAACGCGGTCAAGTTCACCGATCGCGGCGGCGTCCATGTGTCATGCCGCATCGACGGCGATCGCCTGACGGTGGAGGTCGATGACACCGACACCGGCATCGGCATCCCGCCCGAGGCGCGCGACCGGCTGTTCCAGGATTTCAGCCAGCTCGACATCACCATCAACCGCCGCTTCGGCGGCACCGGGCTCGGCCTCGCCATCTGCCGGCGGCTGATCGGCGCGATGGGCGGCGACATCGGCGTCGAATCGCGAGAAGGCAGTGGTACGCGCTTCTGGTTCACCCTGCCGGTCGGACCCGTCACACCATCGGAGCGACAGCCGGTCCGTGCGCCCGAGCCAGCGCTGCAGCCGAAGCCCGAGCCGACGGGGGACCGGCGCTTCACCGGCCGCATCCTCGTCGCGGAAGACAACGCGATCAATTTCACCGTCGCGCGCGAACTCCTCCAGCGCTTCGGTGTCGAGGTCGATCACGCCCCGGATGGCCGCATCGCCGCTCACCTGGTGAGCTCAGGGCGCTACGATCTGGTGTTGATGGACATGCAGATGCCGGTGATGAGCGGGCTCGAGGCGACGCAGGCGATCCGGCAGCAGGGTTGCGTCGAACTGCCCATTATCGGGTTGACCGCCAACGCCTTCGCCAGCGACCGCGAGGCCTGCCTGGCAGCGGGGATGAGCGACTTCGTCGCCAAGCCGATCAACCGCGCCAAGCTGGCCGCGATCCTCGCGCGCTGGCTGCCGGACCCCGACGAGAGAGCAAAGCCGGCAGCGCTGGCGCAGGCCGCGGACGCCGCCGCCGGCGAGACCGTTATCGACCCCGTCGACCCGTTCATCCGCGCCGAATTGAGGCGGGAGATCGGCGGCGATCTGCTTGACGAGTTGACCCGGCAATTCTGGCCGGACGCCACGCGTGCCGCGGCCGAAGCCACCAGGGCTTTGCTGGCCGGCGACCGCGAAACCGCGATCCGCGAGCTGCACACGCTCAAGGGGCTCGCGGGAACGCTCGGCTTCTCCGCGGTGGAAGCCGCAGCCCGCGAAGCCGAGATCGCCGTCCGCACCCGAGAGACGGCCGACCTCTCGGAGCTGCAGGCGACGCTGCTTCGGACCGTGCTGGCGCTGGAAGCCACCGAACCCGCGGCGGCGGCCCCCAGTCAGGCCGACGCGGCGCGCCGATCCGCCTGACCGGAGCGGCCGCCGGCGGGCCCTACAGCGCTGCGTCGCGCTGCCTCTGCGCATACTCCGCCATCAGCGGCTCATGGGCCGACCAGAACGGCCGCGGCTTCTGACCGAGGAGCTGGTCCTCGAGCAGGCCGAGATGCAGATGCCAGCCGCTGGACACCATCGCCGTGCGCGACTTGGTCGCCAGCCGGCGGTGGATCAGCACCAGCCGAACCTGCTGCCCCATCGGCGTCAGCTCGATCTCGACATCGGAATCGGGGTCGCCCATGCCCGCCCAGGTGAAGGCCAGGCGGTGCGGCGGCTCATAGACCGTGACGGTGCCGGTCATCAGCGATCCCTCGTCGTTCATCTGGCGATGACTCTCGGGCGGCGTCTCGTCGGTGATGCGCGAATGCTTGAAGAACAGCTCGATTTGGCCGCCGGCGCGGGCTTCCGTCTTGCCGCCGCAGAACCAGCTCGCACGCTTCCCGTCCTCGACCAGATAGGCCCAGACCCGCTCAATCGGCCCGGGAAGCAGCCGCTCGAAGCGCACTGCCCCACTCTCCAGCACCTCGCCATACGCCTTCGCATTCGCCTGCTGTGTCTGCGTCTGCATCACGCCTCCTCGCCCGGATCGGGCTTTCGTAGCGCGGCCTCGAGGGCCGCCAGCCTGTCGGGCCAGAAGGCGCGCACGCGCCGGACCCATTGCTCGAAGCCGTCGATGCCGTCCGGGTCCAACGCATAGATGCGCCGCTGGCCTGCGACCGTGACCCGGACCAGCCCGGCCTCGCGCAGCGCCTTGAGATGCTGCGAGATCGCCGGTGCCGACAGCGTGAACCGCTCTCCGATCTCCCCGGCCGAAAGTTCACCCTCCGCCAGCATCTCGATGATGCGGCGGCGGGTCGGGTCGGCAAGAGCGGTGAAGGCGTCCATGGGCCAATGATTCCGTCTTAGCTTAATTAAGTCAATACAAAATTATAATGCGGCGCTCGGCTTCTGGCCGCTGCGCGGCCTGGTCGCTTGCCCGCAGCCTCGTGCTCCGTCAAAGCGATGCTGCACAGTCCGACCTCCGAAACGGCGAACCGCTCTCCATGGCCATCCGCAATGCCACCCTCGCCGGCATCTTCATGATGCTGCTGGGCATCCTGATGTTCTCCCTGAACGACGTCATGGGGAAATGGCTCGTGGCCACCTACACGGTCGGCCAGGTGCTGCTGCTGCGCAGCGCCGCCGCGCTGGCCGTGCTGATGCCCTTCGTGCTGCGCCAGGGGCTGATGCGGACGCTGAGGCCCGAGCGGCCGGGCCTCCAGGTCCTGCGTGTGGCACTCGGCTCCGGCGAGGTCGCGCTGTTCTACCTTGCCGTCTCCTATCTGCCGCTGGCGGATACGATGACGCTGTGGCTGGCGGCTCCGGTCTGGTCGGCCCTGCTGGCCGTGCTGCTGCTGGGCGAGCGGGTCGATGCCGGGCGCTGGCTCGCCATCGCGGCGGGCTTCGCCGGCGTCGCCATCGCGCTGAACCCGACGGGGGCGAGCCTGTCGATGCCCGCCCTGCTGGCCCTGCTCGGCAGCGTCCTCTTCGCGGGCATGATGATCGCCGGCCGCTATCTGCGCGGCACGCCCGATGTCACGCTGGTCGCCTGGCAGACGCTGGGCGCCCTGCTGATGGGCCTCGTGCTGCTGCCCTTCGGCTGGGTCACGCCGAGCTGGACGGACGCCGCGCTACTGGGGCTGCTCGGCATCGTCGCGATGGTCGCGCATCTCTGCGTCACGCGCTCGCTCAAGCTGGCGGAAGCTTCGGTCGTCGTGCCCTACCAATACACGCTGATCGTCTGGGCGCTGATCTTCGGCTGGCTGATCTTCGGCGATTGGCCGACGTCGGCCATGCTCGCCGGCGCGGCGCTCATCGTGGCGGCCGGCCTCGCCCTGATCCTGCTGGAGCGGCGCGCGGCCGGCCGCGCGCCTGTCGATGCCGAGACCAGCCCTTCGGCGCCTTGATCAACTGGCGATGAAGGGCACCTTCATCCGGTCCGAGGACTGGACGATGTGGTGCCGCATCGCGACCGCCGCGGTCTCGCCGTCGCGGCGGCCGAGCGCGCGCAGGATCGCGCCATGCTCGGCGAACGCCTCCTGCAGCCGGGCCGGCTCCTGCACCGGCGGCCGCTGGCTGCGGGTGATGATCGGCCGGTAGAGGCCCAGGATATCGCGGATCGCACGGTTTCCGGCAATCTCCGCGATCGCCATATGCAGGCCGAAATCCGCCTCCATGGCGTCGAGATAGCGCGCTTGCTCGATCGCCAGACGCATCGTCTCGTTGAGCTCCGAGAGGCGGCCGAGATCCTCCTGCGAGGCGTGCCGCGCCGCGAGCTGGACGGTTGACGCCTCGAGCGTGAAGCGCAGTTGGTAGATCTCCACCTCCGAGAAGCGCTGCTCGAAAGTCCAGCCGGTGAGATCGGCCTCCGGGCGGTCGAAGCCTTCGGCCACGAAGGCGCCCCGCGCCGGCTCGATCCGGATCAGGCCCATCCCTTCGAGCTGCAGCACGGCCTCGCGCACGGTCGGGCGGCTGGCCCCCAGTCGCTGGGCGAGCTCCCGCTGCGGCGGCACCCGGTCTCCCGGCTTCAATCCCGTCTCGGCCATCAGGCGCCGGATCTGCTGCACCAGCTGGGTGGTGACCGGCCTCCTGTCCTTCTCGACCTGCATGGGCCTCATCCCTCCCCTTCCACACCCGCCTGTTGACGGCTCCCGCGACGCGCTGTCAACTCGTGGCCATACCGGTAAGACCACGATACGGCGGGCCTGTGGCCCGTCGCTAACTGGCACCAACAGGCGAGGAAACTCATGGCCCTGATCACCTATCTGACGACCGTCAAATTCGGCTATGGCGAGATTGACGCCATCGGGGCCGATCTGGCGGGGCTCGGCGTCGCCAAGCCGCTGATCATCGCGGATAAGGGCATCGTCGCGGCCGGCCTGGTCGCGAAGGTCCAGGCGCTGGCACCCGCGCTCGCCAGCGCGCCGGTGTTCGACGGCACCCCGACGAACCCGACAGAGGAGGCCGTCGAGGCCGCGCTTGAACTCTACCGCCGGCATGGCTGCGACGGGCTCGTCGCCATCGGCGGCGGTTCACCGATCGACCTCGCCAAGGGCGTGGCGCTGCTGGCGACCCATGAAGGCTCGCTCGAGACCTATGCCGCGATCCTCGGCGGTATCCCGAAAGTCACGGCCGCGGTCGCCCCTGTCATCGCCGTGCCGACGACCTCGGGCACAGGCAGCGAGGTCGGCCGCGCGGCGCTGATCACGCTGAAGGACGGTCGCAAGCTCGGCTTCATCTCGCCTCACCTGATCCCGCGTCTGGCGATCTGCGACCCCGAGCTGACGCTCGGACTGCCCGCCTGGCTCACCGCCGCCACCGGCATGGACGCCGTCACCCACTGCATCGAGACCTATCTCAGCCCGCGCGAGAACCCGCCGGCGGAAGCGATCGCGCTGGACGGACTCAAGCGGGCCGTCGGCTTCATCGAGCGCGCGGTCAAGGACGGCAGCGACCGCGAGGCCCGCAAGGAGATGATGATGGCCGCGCTCCAGGGCGGCCTGACCTTCCAGAAGGGGCTCGGCGCCGTCCATGCCCTCTCCCATCCGCTTGGGGGGCTGAAGGAAATCTCGCTGCATCACGGCACACTCAATGCCGTCCTGCTGCCGGCCGTCCTGCGCTTCAACGCGGCTGAGGCGGAGGCGAAATATGCCGAGATCCGCAAGGTGCTCGGCCTCGCACCCGACACCGACCTCGCCGATTGGATCGCCGGCCTCGTCGCGCGCCTCGGCATGCCGGGCAGCCTCTCGGCCATGGGCCTGCCACGCGGCGTGATTCCCGCCATCGCCGAGGCCGCGACCAAGGACCATTCGAGCGCGACCAACCCGCGCGCCGCCACAGCGGCCGACTATGCCGCGATGCTGGAGGCCTCCTTCGGCTGACGGACCGGCGACAGCATCACTGCGCTCCGGCCGCCCGGCCGGCGCGCCCCATCGGAAGGCCCCAGCCGAACAAGCGGGCCGAGCAGGGAGAAACGACGATGACGAACAGACGCGACATGCTGAAGACCGGGCTGGCCGGAGCCGCCCTCGCCGCCGGCACGACGGCCGCCTCGGCCCAGGCGCCCCAGGCCGCGACGATCAACTGGCGCATGACCTCGAGCTACCCCAAGGCGCTCGACGCGGTCTTCGGCGCCGGCGACATCTTCCTCAAGGCGGTGTCCGACATGTCGGGCGGGCGCATCCAACTCCAGCATTTCGCTTCCGGCGAACTGGTTCCCGGCCTGCAGGCGCTCGATGCCGTGCAGAACGGCACGGTCGAATGCTGCGACACCGCCGCCTTCTACTATGTCGGCAAGGACCCTTCCTTCGCCTTCGGCGCGGCGGTGCCCTTCGGCCTCAACACCCGCCAGCAGAACGCCTGGTTCTTCCAGGGCGGCGGCCTCGCCCTCTTCAACGAGTTGCTGGCGCAGTACAATGTCATCGGCCTGCCGATCGGCAACACCAATGCCCAGATGGCCGGCTGGTTTCGCAAGGAGATCAAGACGGTCGATGACCTCAAGGGCCTGAAGATCCGCATCGGCGGTCTCGCCGGCCAGGTCATCGCCAAGCTCGGCGCGGTGCCCCAGCAGATCGCCGCCGGCGACATCTACCCCGCCCTGGAGCGCGGCACGATCGACGCCGCCGAATGGGTCGGCCCCTATGACGACGAGAAGCTCGGTTTCAGCCGCGTCGCCCCCTATTACTACTATCCCGGCTGGTGGGAGGGCGCGTCCGCCATCCTGCTGATGATCAACCGCTCGAAATGGAACGAGCTCAGCGCCACCGACAAGGCGATCTTCGTCGCCGCCGCGCATCAGGCCAACTCGCTGACCATCGCCAAATACGACGACGTCAACCCGGCCGCGATCAAGCGGCTGATCGCCTCGGGAACGCAGCTGCGCGGCTTCTCGCCGGAGATCATGGACGCCTGCGCCAAGGCCGCCGCCGAACTCTACGAGGAGATCGGCGCCAAGAATCCGATGTTCAAGAAGCTGCACGACCACATGATGGCCTATCGCAACGAGCAGCTGCTCTGGCAGCAGGTGGCCGAGTTCAACTACGACGCCTACCAGATCCGCTCGCGCAGCCGCCGCTGAGCGACATGGCTCTCACCTCTCCGGGCCGTCGCGGCCCGGAGAGGAAGCATTTGCGTAGCGGTCCTCAGTAGAGCCGCGTCCGGTAGGCCTCTTCGAGATTGGCCTCCGCCTCCGCGACGCCCACCGCCTTCGTCTGATCCGCCATGATGCGCCCGAGCGAGGGAAAGCGGCTGCGCTCGACCCGGCTCGCCGGATCCCAGAGCTTCGACCGGATCAGCGCCTTGCCGCAATGGAAGAAGGCCTCCTCGACCGAAACCAGCAGGCCGAGCGTCGGCATGCGCTCCTGCACGGTCGCGGGCGCGAGCAGGTCGGGATCGCGCGTCAGCGTCGCGCGGCCGTTGACCCGCAAGGTCTCGGCGATGCCTGGCACCATGAAGATCAGCCCGACGCCGGGCGAGGCCAGCACATTGCCGAAGCTGTCGACCCGGTTGTTGCCGCGCCGGTCCGGAATGAACAGGGTCCGCTCGTCGAGCACCTCGACGAAGCCCGGCGCATCGCCGCGGGGGCTAGCGTCGGCGCGGCCTTCGCCGTCGGCCGTCGCCAGCACGAGGAAGGGCGAGAGCGCGATGAAATCGCGGCAATGCCCGTCAAGCCGGTCCAGCACCTTGCGTTCCGCCAGCGGGTTGACCGGGCCCATATGCGCCCGCAGCTCCGCGGGTTCGGCGATGGCCGTCGCGGCCCGGTCGCTCTCCGTCGTCATGGCATCCTCCTGCATCCTCGCGCGCCACTTTCCGCGATCCGCCGCTCGCGGGCCAGCGCCCTGGCCGCACGGCGGCCATTCCGTCAGATGCGGCGGCGGATCGAAAAGCCACAGCCGGCGCCGCGATGCCCCGGCGCCTCGCCGCCGCCTTGACCCCGCAAACGGCCGCCGCCATCGTGCGCCATCGCTTCCTGCCCCTCCACGAGGCCGACTTTCATGCGCCGCGCCCTGCTGCGAACCGCTCTCGCTTCCCTCGCCCTGCTCACGGCCGCCGCATCGGCCGAGGCCTCCGGCCGCCGCATCGTCCACCCGGCCGACCGGGCCGAGAACCGCACCGTGCCGCTGACCGGCGCCCTGCCGGCCTGCGACGACCCCGCAGTGCTGGGCGAGATCACGAGCTGGTTCAACACGCGCGAAAGCCGCTTCTGGGGCCCGCTTCAGGCGGTGGCCTATGACCGCATCCGGCCGATCGGCTTCCGGCCGCTCGGCGACGACCTGATTCCGCGCCGCTTCTGCACCGGCCGCATCGCCCTGAACGACGGGACGCTGCACCGCATCGACTATTCGGTCCGGGAGAATCTCGGCCTCTTCGGCTGGACCTGGAACGTCAACTGGTGCGTCAGCGGGCTCGATCGCCACCGCGCCTATGCGCCCGATTGCAAGATGGCCCGTCCCTGAGGCGGAGCCGCCGATGCGCCTCGCCCGATTCGCACTGGCCCTGCCGCTTCTCCTGGGATTGGCCACGACCGCCCAGGCCCAGCCCCGCAACCAGCGCGGCGGAGAACCCGGCAGCTTCGATTTCTATGTCCTGGCGCTGTCCTGGTCGCCCGGCTTCTGCGAACTCGACGGGGAGCGCGACCGCAATCGCGAGCAATGCGCCGAGGGCGCGGGCCTGGGCTTCGTGGTGCACGGCCTCTGGCCGCAGCATGAGCAGGGCTACCCCAGTGAATGCGGGCCGGCCGGGCGCACGCCCTCGCGCATTGCGCTCGACCAGGCCAAGGGGTTGTTTCCCAGCGAAGGGCTTGCGCGACACCAGTGGCGCAAGCACGGCACCTGCTCGGGCTCCAGCCCAAGCGACTATTTCGCCGACACACGCCGGGCGCGCGAGAAGATCATCATTCCGCCGGCGCTCGCAAACCCCAAACGCGAGCAGAACTGGACCGCCATCGATCTGGAGCGCGCCTTCGTCGATGCGAATCCGGGACTGCGGACCGACATGATGTCGGTCGCCTGCCGCCGCGGCGTGCTGCAGGAGGTCCGCATCTGCCTGTCCAAGGACCTGCGCAGTTTCCAGACCTGCCAGGAGGTCGACCGCTCAGGCTGCCGCACGCGCGACATCACCGTGCCGGCGCCGCGCTGACAGAAGGCGCAAAGCCGCGTAAGAGCGCGGCATGAACTACCGCCACGGCTTCCACGCCGGCAACTTCGCCGATGTCCTCAAACATGTCGTTCTGATGCGCATCTTGACGCATCTGAACGCCAAGGACACGCCCTATCGCGTCATCGACACCCATGCCGGCGCCGGCCGCTACGACCTCGGCTCGGAAGAAGCCCTGCGGACGCATGAATGGAAGGACGGCGTCGCCCGGCTGGACCAGGCACCGCTCGCTCCTCCTGTCGAGGCTCTGCTCAAGCCCTGGCGCGATGCCGTTGCCGGTGCACGTGCTCTCTACGGGCCGAGCGCCTATCCCGGCTCCCCCTGGCTCTGCCGCCAGGCCATGCGCCGCGACGACCGGCTGATCGCAGCCGAACTCCACCCCCAGACCCACAAGAAACTCGTCGCCGCGATCGGACGCGACGAGCGCTGCAAGGCGCTCGCGATCGACGGATGGAATGCCCTGCGCGGCAATGTGCCCCCGAAAGAACGGCGCGGTGTCGTGCTCATCGATCCGCCATTCGAGGAGAAGGACGAGTTTGCAACCCTGGCAGCGGAGCTGATCGCCGCGCATCGCAAATGGGCGACCGGGATTTACGCGGTCTGGTACCCGATCAAGGACCGCCGCGCTGTCGAAGGCCTGGTCGATTCGGTTCTGGCAGCGGGCATCGGCCGGCTGCTGCGGCTGGAAATCGATGTCGATCGTCCAGAGGCGGCGGGCGGGCTCAGCGCCACCGGCATGCTGATCGTCAACCCGCCCTGGATGCTCGGCGACGAAGCCCGAATCATCCTCCCCGCCCTGTCGGAACGCCTCGCCCAAGGACCGCAGCCGCGCTATCTATGCGAGCCGATCCGTCCGGACGGCTGACACGCCCGCAGTCTCGAGGCTTTGCCGATGCTCGTTCTCCGCTCCTCCCCCGCCTCCCCCTTCGGCCGCAAGGTCAAGATGGCCGCCGCCGAACTCGGCCTGAGCGATCGCATCGAGATCGTCGTCGCCGACACCAACGACCCGTCCGAGCCACTGCGCCAGCAGAATCCGCTCGGCAAGATTCCGACGCTGGTCCTGGAGGACGGGACGACGCTGTTCGATTCACGCGTGATCGTCGATTATCTTGACCACCTTGCCGGCGGCGGACGCCTGATCCCGACGGGCGAGGAGCGCTTCGCGCAGCTGCGCCTGCAGGCGCTGGCGGACGGACTCTGCGATGCCGCGCTGCTGCAGGTCTACGAGACGCGTTTCCGCCCGGAGGAGGGCCGCAACGCCGCCTGGGTCGCCAACCAGGCTGGCAAGGTTTCGCGCGCGCTCGCGTCGCTCGAGGCCGCGCCGCCCGCCTATCCGGATTCTCCGCGGATCGGCGAGATCGCGCTGGCCTGCGCGCTCGGCTATCTCGATCTGCGCTTCGCCGGGACCTGGCGCACTGATCATCCCCGGCTCGTCGCCTGGCTCGATGCCTTCGCGACGAAGGTCCCCGCCTTCGAGGCGACCCGGTTCAAGGGCTGACCCTCTCGCATCGCCGGTCTTTTCCGCAGAGGCCGGCCTTTCTGGGAGGACCGCGTTTCCCATCGGCCGCAGAGGCCGGCAAAACCAGTCCAGACAACAAAAAACCCGGTGACCGAAGCCACCGGGTTCTCTTTTCCCCGCGAGGGGAGGCAGACTAGAACTTGTAGTTCAGGCCGGCGCGGACGACCGAGAAGTCGGTGCCGACCTTCACGCCCGAGTTGAACACCGTCTTCTCGCCGAGGTCGACGTAGAGGTACTCGACCTTGGCGGTCCAGTTGTTGGTGAAGGCGTACTCGAGACCGCCGCCGACGGCGTAGCCGCCGGTGTGGGTCTTGTCGGTCGAGCCGACGCCGCCGATCGTGGTCTTCACGTTGCCGTAAGCCCAACCACCGGTGACGTAGGGCATGAACCGGTCGAAGGCGACGCCGACGCGGCCGCGAACCGTGCCGAAGTACTCGGTACGAACGCGGTCACCGAAGAAGCTCGAACCCGAGTTCAGGTCGGCGCCCTGGATGTCGGCCTCGACGCCCACGACGAACTGGCCCATCTGGTAGTTGTAGCCGACCTGGCCACCGCCGACGAAGCCGTCGAGGTCGCCGATGTTGACCGTGCGGTTACCGAACACCGTACCGGCATTCACGTTGCCGAAGCCGTAGCCGGCGTTCGCACCGACGTAGAAGCCGGTCCAGGTGAAGACGGGGGCGTAGACCGGGGCGACGACCGGGCCCTTGCGGGACGGCAGGTCAGCGGCCGAGGCAGCGCCGGCGGCGACGAGGCCGAGGGCCGCAACGCTCGAAAGCAGAAACTTCTTCATTTGGAACTCCTGAGGGTCGTCGTTTTGCCGGCGGGACCGGCGGGTGATGTCGATGAGCCGGTTATAAGACCTGCCGACGATTTTGTCTGTTGCAGCGGCACCACATCTGCCTCACAGACCGCGGCAAAAATGGGGCACGATTGGGATGACTGCGGCGAATGCGTAAAAACGTGTTAATCACTGTTAAAGCACAGCTAATGGTGAACCGAATACTAACGATGTCGTGACACGTCGCTTCGGCCCGCACTCTCAACTCGCGACCTGACGTCGAGTTCCCATTCTCGCCACATTTTTCCAGGGCCGCTTGCGGCCCCTGCCGTCGCATGCTTAAGCCACGGGCGCCTCAGGCCAATGATGGACACAGGGTGCCGCAGCTTTCGATCTTCATCATTGCCCGCGACGAAGCGGACCGGATCGGCCGCACCATCGAAGCGGTGCGCGGCCTGAGCGACGACATCGTCCTCGTCGATTCGGGTTCGACCGACGGCACGCAGGGCATCGCGGAGAGGCTTGGAGCCCGGGTCGTCTTCAATCCCTGGCCGGGCTATGGCCAGCAGAAGCGCTTCGCGGAAGAGCAGTGTCGGCATGACTGGTTGCTCAACATCGATGCGGACGAGGTCGTCCCGCCCGATCTCGCAGCAGAGATCGCCAGCCTGTTCGCTGGCCCAGGCCCGGCCGCGGACGCCTACCAGATTCGCATTGCGGAGATCTTCCCTGGCGAGCCCGCGCCTCACCGCTTCGCCTATGCGCTAGCCCCCGTGCGGCTCTACCGGAAGGACAAGGGCCGCTACTCGCCCTCGCCCGTCCATGACCGCGTCGATCTCGCGCCTGGCGCGCGTGTCGCGCGCCTCAAGAGGACGGTACATCACTACTCCGTGCGCTCGCTCGGCGAACAGATGAGCAAGCTCAACAGTTACAGCGACGCCCAGGCCGACGATCTCGACCGCCGCGGCCAGACGCTGTCGGTGTTCCGGCTCGCGGTCGAGTTCCCCGCCAACTTCATCAAGGCCTATATCGGCCGGCGTCATGCCCTGCGCGGCGTCTACGGCTTCATGACCGCGATGAACTACGCCTTCTACCGTTATCTGCGGGTGGCGAAGCACTGGGAGCGGCGGCTGCAGCGCCGCTCGACCGACGCTTCCGGGCAAGCCCGGTCGAAGATAGGAGAGCGGATCGATGGGTGACGTCGCGCTCGTGACCGGCGGCGCCCGCCGCATCGGCCGCGCCATCGTTGAGCGCCTGGCCGCGAATGGCTATGCCGTCGCGATCCATTGCGGCAGCGCGCGCGACGAGGCCGATTCGCTGGCGGCGGGAATCGTCCGGGACGGCGGCCGCGCTGCGGTGCTGGTCGCGGATCTGGCCGATCCGGAGGCCGTGGCGGCCCTGATACCGGCCGCGGAGGCCGCTCTCGGCCCCGTCACGCTGCTCGTCAACAATGCCTCCAGCTTCCTCGTCGACGAGGTCACGACCCTCGACGTGCCGACCTGGAACCGCCAGTTCTCGATCAATCTGCGGGCGCCTTCGGTCCTTGCCGGAGCTCTCGCCAACCGGCTCCCGGAGGGGCGCGAGGGCGCCATCGTCAACATCATCGACCAGCGCGTCTGGAAGCTGACGCCGCAATACTATTCCTACACCCTGACCAAGGCCGCCTTGCTGACCGCGACCAAGACGATGGCGCAGGCGCTGGCACCGCGCATCCGCGTCAACGCCGTCGGTCCCGGCCCGACGCTGCCGAACCCGCATGACGGGCCGGAGGCGATGGAGCAGGAGGCGGCCGGCACGCTGCTGCGCCGCAAGATCGACGCCGCCGAAATCGCGGAGGCGGTGCTCTACCTCGCCCGTGCCCGCTCGGTCACCGGCCAGATGATCGCGGTCGACGCCGGCCAGCATCTCGGCTGGCGCACGCCCGACATCGTCGGCTGAACTCGTCGATCAGGCGGCCGGATCCGGCCGGAAGGGCGCGCGGCCGCTGGCGAGCGCACTGTCGAGCAGTTCGAGCCGGTCCTGCCCCCAGAACACCTCGCCGTCGAGCACATAGCTCGGCGCGCCGAACACCCCGGCCGCCACCGCCGCCGCGATGGTGCCCTCATAGGTCCCGATCACCGCCTCGCTCTCGGCGGCGAGCGCAAGCGACTGCGCATCGAAGCCGCAGGCACGGGCCACCCTGGCCACCGCCTCGGGCTGCGTCATGTCCTCGTCGCGGGACCAGACGCCCGCCATGATTTCCCCCATGAACAGGCCGGGGTCCCCGCCCGCCTGGACGATCGCGATCAGGAAACGGTCGGCAAGCGACGGATCGAAGGGGAAATGCTTCGGCTGCAGCACAAGCTTCACGCCGCGCCGCTCGCGCCAGCGCTGCAGGTCCATCAACCGGTAGCGCTGGCGCACCGGATGGCGCTTCGGCAGCGGCAACCCGCCGGTCTCGTCGAACACCGCCCGCAGCGGCACGGGCCGATAGACGATCCGGCAGCCATGCCGCGCCGCGATGTCGAGAAAGGTCGCATGGCCTAGATAGGTCCAGGGCGAATGCAGCGAGAAATAGTAGTCGATGGTGCGGGGCATAGGCGGCTTTCGGCGACGCGGGAGCGGGCACGATAGCGGCCCGGCCAGCCGGGGAAAGGCGCGGCCACGCATGACAGGGTGGGCGAGCAGCGCTATACTCGATTTTGGTAACGACTCGGATTAGCTCATGGGCAAGAATACCTCGATCAGCCTCAGCGACCATTTCGTCAGCTTCATCGAAGCGGAGGTCGAGAAAGGGCGTTATGGCTCTGCCAGCGAAGTGGTGCGGGCTGGCTTGCGCCTGCTTGAAGATCAGGAGGCCCGGATCGCCGCATTGCGCGCCGCGCTCGAAGAGGGCGAGGCCAGTGGTTTTGACGAGGAGTTCGACTTCGACACCTTCATCGAAGCGGAAACGAAGAAGGCGGGGGAGCACGCTTGAAGCGGTTCATCCTGCGTCGCCGCGCCAGCGCCGATCTGATGGACATATCCGCCTTTTCCGAACGCGAATGGGGCCGATCGCAAGCGAACGTCTATCTCCGTCGCATTCAGCAGGCGATCGAGAATCTTGCTGAGACACCCGACATGGGCCCGGCCTGCGACGAGATCAAACGAGACCACCGAAGATTCCCTGTCGGATCTCACGTCGTCTTCTATCGCAAAACGGCCCACCGCATCGAGATCGTTCGCATCCTGCACCAGAGCAAGGACGTCGTTCGGCACCTGAAGTAATCGTCAAACCAGCGCGATCGCCGAGATCAGCCGCCCGTAATCCTCCTCGCCGCGATGGGTCGTGCGGCGATAGCTGAAGAACCGCTCCTCGTCGCCATAGGTGCACAGCGACAGATCGAGGAAACGGCCGATTCCCGCCTCCTGCGCCCGCAGCCCGATGAAGGCTGGCAGATCGAACATCGCATGCGCCGCGCGCTCGGAAGCCGTGAAGAAGCGGGCATAGGTCGCGTTCTCGGCCTTGAAGCGCTCGATGAATTCCGGCCCGACCTCATAGGCGGCGGCGCTGATCGTCGGCCCGAGCACGGCGATGATGCGCTCGCGCCGCGCGCCGAGCTTCTCCATCGCGGTTACCGTCGCGGCCACGACGCCGCCGAAGGCGCCCTTCCAGCCCGAATGGGCCGCGCCAACGACCCGCGCCTCGCTGTCGGCGAACAAGATCGGCCCGCAATCGGCGCTGGAGACACCGAGCGCCACGCCCAAAGCCGCCGTCACCATCGCGTCGGCCTTCGGCCGCTCCGCCGGCCAGGGGCCTGTCACCACCTCCACATCGGCCGAATGCACCTGATAGAGACTGACCAGATGGGTCGGCTCGACCGAGAGATGCGCCGCCATGCGCCTCCGGTTCTCGGCGATCGCCTCCGGATCGTCGGCCGACCCCAGCCCGCCATTGAGCGAAGCGTAGATGCCGGTCGAGACGCCGCCCTGCCGGGTGAAGAAGGCGTGGCGGATGCCGGGTTCGCTGGCGAGATCGGGAGAGGTGATGAACATCGTATCGTCCGGTTTCGGCGGGCGGAGCCGCCCATGTCAGCCCTGCTCTGGCAGGCGATGAAGGTCAAATCCGGGCAGCGGCGGCAAGCCCGGATGCGAAATGGCCAGAACCTTGAACAGATCGCCCATGGCGGTTTCGCCCCGCTCGGTCAGCCGGTCGAACGCCGCGCCGATCGACGCCGTTTGCTGCGGCGTCGCCTTGGTCGACAGGTTCTGCGCCCGCTCGGCCAGGCCGAGCGCCAGCAGGAAATCCGCCTGCCGGACGGGGCCGTGGATCGCGGCGCCCGCCCGCAGCGCCGCCTGGGCCATCCGGGCGAAATCGACATGCACGGTGAGATCCGCCTCGCCGGGCTCCTCCAGCGGATCGACGAAGGCGTGCCGGCGCATCGCCTGCAGCGTGTCGCCGAAGCCCGACTGCAGCGAGCCGTAGTCGATGAAGAGCGCCGCGCCACCCGCCCGCGCCAGATGCGATGCGACGGTCGAGACCAGAGACAGGGCCGCCAGCGGCTGTTCCAGCACCGCGCCGGTCGGTGCCGTTGCGGGCCCGACTCCGTCGGAAGCGGCCACCGCCAGCCCGAAGGCGAGGCGCCCCTCGCCGTCGAGCCCGACGAGTCGCTCGCGCCAGCCCTGCTCCGTCATCACGAACTGGTCGAGCGGCAGCGCGTCGAGCAGTTCATTGGCGACGATGATCGCCGGCCCCTCAAGCGCGGTCTCGATCCGCTCGTGCCAGACCGGCTCGGCCTTGCCAGCGAGCGTCGCGGCCTGGATTTCGCGCAGCACCGGGCTGGTCTCGACCAGATGCACCGCCAGCGCCTCCCGAAAGCCGGGCATGACGCGGGTCGCACGCAGCATGTCGGCCATCAGCGTTCCGCGGCCCGGGCCGATCTCGATCAGGGCGACGCGCGCAGGCTGACCCATCGCCTGCCAGAGATGGGCCGCCCAGAGCCCGATGATCTCGCCGAACATCTGGCTGATCTCGGGCGCGGTGGTGAAGTCGCCCTGCGCGCCGAAGGGATCGCGCGTCCTATAGTAACCATGCCGTGGATGGCCGAGGCACAGCGCCATGAAGCGCGAGATGGGAAGCGGCCCCTCCTCCGCGATCAGGCGGATGAGTTCCGCCTTCAGCGCGGTCACGCCGCGCCCCGCCGCGCGCGCAGCACGAGAACCAGCCCCGCCGCGAACAGCGGCAGCGAGAGCAGCATGCCCATGGTGATGCCGCCCGAGAGCGCATCGACCGAGGTCCCGAACAGGAAGCCGAGCTGCGGGTCGGGCTCGCGGAAGAACTCGCAGACGATGCGCGCCACCGCATAGCCCATGCCGAAGACACCCGCGACGAGGCCGGGCCGCTTCAGCCCGCCCGCCCGCACCAGCAGCGCCAGCAGGATGAAGAGCAGCAGCCCCTCGGAGAAGGCCTCGTAAAGCTGGCTCGGATGGCGCGGCAGCGGCCCGCCACCCGGAAACACCATCGCCCAGGGCACATCCGGCGCCGGCCGGCCCCACAGCTCGGCATTGATGAAATTGGCGATGCGCCCCAGGAACAGCCCGATCGGCACGACGGCGGCGGCGATGTCGAACACCGCCAGCGCCGGATAGCCGCGCCGCCGCGCGAACAGCCACAACCCCAGCGTCGCGCCGATCAGCCCGCCATGGAAGGACATGCCGCCCTGCCAGATCGCCAGGATGTCCTGCGGCCGGGCGAGATAACGCGCCAGATCGTAGAACAGCACGAAGCCCAGCCGCCCGCCGAGAACGACGCCGAGCGCGACGAAGAGCAGCATGTCGTCGAGTTCGTCGGCCTTCGGCCGCGCCCGCCCCGCCCAGAGCGGCTCGGACGAAACCAGCCGGCGCGCATACCACCAGCCGCCGAGCAGGCCGACGACATAGGCCAGCCCATACCATTTGACCGAGATCGGCCCGAGCTGCAGCGCGACCGGGTCGATCACCGGGAAGGCGATGGCGAAGGTTGGCATGGGCAGGATCCGGTTGGCGGTGATGGCGCTTATGCGTTCGTCCCAACGCGCCGTCATCCCGGACAAGCCGCAAAGCGGCGCCGATCCGGGATCCATTCCGGAGCCCTCACGAAGAAGGCTCAGGCATGGATCCCGGGTCTCCCTTCGGTCGCCCGGGGTGACGGCGCGGGAGGATCAAGATCGGCGGGACTTGGGCAAGGCGACCTCAGCAGGTCAAGCAAAAAGGCCCCGCCCCCCAGCCCAGACTTAGAGCTTCACGATCAGCTTGCCGAAGTTGCCGCCCTCGAGCAGCCCGATGAAGGCCTCGGGCGCGCTTTCCAGCCCCTCGACGATGTCTTCCTTGTAGTGCACCGCGCCACTGGCGATCCAGGCCGCCATCTCGCGCTCGAAGTCCGGGCGCTGGGCGATGAATTCGCGCTGGATGAAGCCGCGGATCAGCAAGCTCTTCGAAAGAACCTGCCGCATCAGCACGGGCAGCCGGTCGGGCCCCTCGAAATCCCCGGTGGCGTTGTACTGCGCGACCAGCCCGCAGACCGGGATGCGCGCGAAGGTGTTGAGCAGCGGGAAGACCGCGTCCCAGACCTTGCCGCCGACATTCTCGAAATAGACGTCGATGCCCTCCGGACAGGCCGCCGCGAGCTGCGCCGCGAAATCCGGCGCGCGATGGTCGATGACCGCGTCGAATCCGAAGGTGTCACGAACGAGCGCGCATTTCTCCGGCCCGCCCGCGATGCCGACGGCGCGCGCGCCCTTGATCTTCGCGATCTGGCCGACCGCCGAACCGACCGGGCCGCTGGCGGCCGCGACGACGACGGTCTCTTCGGTCTTTGGCTGCCCGATGGTCAGCAGACCGGCATAGGCGGTGAAGCCCGGCATTCCCAAAACGCCGAGCGCCGTGGTGACGGGCGCGGCAGCCGGATCGAGCTTGCGCAGCTGCTCGCCCTTCGCCAGCACATGCGACTGCCAGCCGGAATGGGACAGCACGAGGTCGCCCGCCGCAAAGTTCGGATGCCGGCTCTCCAGCACCTCGGCGACCGTACCGCCCTCCATGACGGCGCCGATCTCGGTCGGCGCAGCATAGCTCTTCGCCGCACTCATCCGCCCGCGCATATAGGGATCGAGCGAGAGATAGAGGATCTTCAGCAGGACCTCGCCTTCGGAAGGCGTCGGCATCGCAGCCCGCTCCACCCGAAAATTGGCAGGCGCAGGGCGCCCTTCGGGACGCGAGGCAAGAACGATCTGCAAACGTTCGGATAAGGACATGCGGCGCTTTCGATCTCGATTCTGTCGCCTGCACATGGCGACGCGGGCCATTGTGATCAAGCGAGCTCCCTTGGGAGCGGCCACCTTCAGTGCCCGAGCGCGACTGCTGACATGACGAAACGCCCCGCGCATCCTACATGCGAGCGATGAATCGCGAACCGACCCAGCCCCCGCCCGAAGAGGACCTGCCGGACACCGGGGCCGCCCCCGAACCCGAGGCCGAGGAGGCCCTGCCGACGCCGGCGCTTGATCTCGGCGAGACCGCGCCTGGGGCGCTGAAGCACGGCATCGAGGTCATCGCCGGCTTCGCCAAGCATCTGCCCAACAAGCCCGGCGTCTACCGGATGTTCGATACCGCCGGCGAGGTGCTCTATGTCGGCAAGGCCAAGAACCTGAAGAACCGGGTCACGGCCTACGCGCGCGGCATGGCCCACACCAATGCCGTCGCCCGCATGATCGCCGAGACGGCGAATATGGAGTTCGTCACCACGGGGACGGAAACCGAAGCGCTGCTGCTCGAATCCAACCTGATCAAGCAGCTGCGGCCGCGCTACAACGTGCTGCTGCGCGACGACAAGAGCTTCCCCTATATCCTGCTGAGCGGCGACCACGAGGCGCCCCAGATCGCCAAGCACAGGGGCTCGCGGCAGCGCAAGGGCGATTATTTCGGCCCCTTCGCCTCGGTCTGGGCCGTGGAGCGGACCATCGACGCGCTGCAGAAGGCCTTCCTGCTGCGCTCCTGCACCGATTCCTTCTACGAGAACCGCACGCGTCCCTGCCTGCTCTTCCAGATCAAGCGCTGCGCCGGCCCCTGCACGGGCGAGATCGCGATCCCCGACTATCAGGCGCTGGCCGGCCAGGCGCGCGACTTCCTCTCGGGCCGCTCCTCCAACGTCAAACAGTTGCTCTCGACCCGCATGCAAGAGGCGGCCGAAGAGCTCGAATTCGAGAAGGCGGCGCGCTATCGCGACCGGCTGGCGGCGCTCTCGGCCGTGCAGGCCGGGCAGGACATCAACACGCAGGGCGTCGAGGAGGCGGACGTCTTCGCCATCGACGAGCAGGCCGGGCAGTTCTGCGTCGAGATCTTCTTCTTCCGCAACAAGCAGAACTGGGGCAACCGCGCGATCTTCCCGCGTGCCGACCGCAGCCTGACGCCTGAGGAGGTGCTGGCCTCGGTCGTGGCCCAGTTCTACGACGACAAGCCGCCGCCGCGCCTTGTGCTGCTCTCGCACGAGCTGGCGGAGATCGAGCTGATCGGCCAGGCACTCTCCGCACGCGCCGGCCGCAAGGTCGAGATCGCCAATCCCAAACGCGGCGAGCGCGTCGACCTCGTCGAGATGGCGCGCAAGAACGCCCGCGAGGCGCTCTCACGCAAGCTCGCCGACAATGCCGGCCAGACTTCGCTACTCGCGGCGCTCGGCGCCGCCTTCGGACTCGCCAGGCCGCCGCGCCGCGTCGAGGTCTACGACAACTCCCACATCATGGGCACGAACGCCGTCGGCGGCATGGTCGTCGCCGGCCGGGACGGCTTCATGAAGAGCCATTACCGCACCTTCAACATCTCGTCCGACACCATCGCCGGCGACGATTTCGGCATGATGCGCGAGGTGCTGCAGCGGCGCTTCGCGCGGCTGGCGAAGGAAGCGGGGATTTCTCTGTCCTCCACCCCTCATCCTGAGGAGGCCGAACCAGCGGGCGTCTCGAAGGACGCTCCAGCGGACGACGGAGCCTCGACCAGCATCCTTCGAGACGCGCCTGACGGCATTCCTCAGGATGAGGGCTCGGGTGGGATCGATCGATCCGCGGCACCCCCCGAACCCGACGACGACAGCTTTCCCTCACGCCCCGACCTCGTCATCGTCGACGGCGGCAAAGGCCAGTTCGAGGCGGCGCGTCGGATCATGGCTGAGCTCGGAGCCGCCGACATTCCCCTCGTCGCCATCGCCAAGGGCGAGGATCGCAACGCCATGCGCGAAACCTTCCACATGGCAGGCCGTGAGCCCTTCAAGCTGCCCCCGCGCGATCCGGCGCTCTACTTCATCCAGCGTCTGCGCGACGAGGCGCACCGCTTCGCCATCGGCACGCACCGGGCGCGGCGCAAGAAGGATACGATGAAGAACCCGCTCGACGAGATCCCCGGTATCGGCCCGACGCGCAAGCGCGCCCTGCTGCTGCATTTCGGAACGGTGAAGGCGATCAAGCGTGCCAAGCTCGACGATCTGATGCGCGCTCCCGGCGTCAACGCCGCCACGGCCAAGGCGGTGCATGATTATTTTCACGATGGCTGACAACGAACGGCATTGTCGCCGCATTGCGTGTTGACGCTGTCACGGGGCGGCTGCTTTGGTGATTTCCGTGACGATTCTTCCAGACGCCATCAGGCGGCGCGGGCCCTGGTCCCTGCCGAACCTGCTCACCTACGGCCGGATCCTGGCGATTCCGGCGCTGGTCGGGCTGTTGTTCTGGCCGAAGGACGACTGGGTGCGCTGGATCGCGCTTGCGGTCTATGTCGCCGCCGCCGTCACCGACTATCTCGACGGCTGGATCGCGCGGGCCTGGAGCCAGCAATCCGCCATCGGCCGCATGCTCGATCCGATCGCCGACAAGCTGCTCGTCTGCGCGCTCCTGCTGATGCTCGTCCACACCGAGACGATCAAGGGCTGGGCGATCTGGGCGGCGATCGTCATCCTCTGCCGTGAAATCCTGGTCTCGGGCCTGCGCGAGTTCCTCGCCGACCTCAAGGTCAGCGTGCCCGTCAGCAAGGTCGCGAAATGGAAGACGACGGCGCAGCTGCTGGCACTCGGCTTTCTCGTCGCCGGCCCGGCAGGTGACAGCGTCCTGCCCTACAACACGCAGATCGGCATCGTCATGCTCTGGATCGCGGCGGCGCTGACGATCTACACCGGCTGGGACTATTTCAACGCCGGCATCCGGCACATGGTCGACGAGGACGCGCGCGGCTCATGACGCAGTCTTCCGCCACAACGGCCTCCACCGCGCAGGCGCGGACGGTCCGGCTCGTCTATTTCGCCTGGGTGCGCGAGCGCGTCGGCCAGGCCGAGGAGCAGATCGTCCTGCCGGAGGATGTCGGCACCGTGCTCGACCTGGTGCGCTGGCTGAAGGCCCGCGACGAGGGCTATGCCGCCGCCTTCGCCGACGAGACGCTGGTGCGCGCCGCCATCAACCAGACCCATGTCAAGCCGGGCGCGAGCCTGGACGGCGCCCGCGAAATCGCCTTCTTCCCGCCGATGACGGGCGGCTGACCTCCCATGACCCCGATCGTCCGCATCCAGCGGGAGGATTTCGACCTCGCAGCCGAGATCGCGACGCTCTCCGCCGGCCGGCGTGACATCGGCGCCGTGGTCAGCTTCACCGGCCTCTGCCGCGACGAGGGCGGCACGCTCGCCGCGCTCGAGCTCGAGCATTATCCCGGCATGGCGGAAGCCGAGATCGCCCGCGTTGCCGAGCGCGCCGCCGCGCGCTGGCCGCTGCTCGGTCTTCTCGCGATCCACCGCTATGGCCGCGTGGCGCCGGGCGAGCAGATCGTGCTGGTGATCGCGACCTCCGCCCATCGCCGCGCCGCTTTTGAAGCCGCCGATTTCATGATGGACTATCTCAAGACCCGCGCCCCGTTCTGGAAGCGTGAGCACTTGATCGATGGCCGCATCGGCGGCTGGGTCGAGGCGAAGGGGGAGGACGACGATGCGGCTCGGCGATGGGAGTAGAACAAAGCTCGCCGCGCTTGCGCTGACGCTCAGCCTGGCGATGCCGGCGCAGGCACAGATCGGACCGATCAAGACCTTCCGCGACTGGGTCGCGGGCTGCGACAACACGAAATCCTGCACGGCGCTGTCGCTGCCCGCCGAGACCGACGACGAGATCGCCTTCCTGCGGCTCGACCGTCCGGCCGGCCCCGATGGCGTCCCGACCCTGGCGCTGAAGCTGCGTGCCCAGAAGCTGAAGAAGAACTTCACCATCGCACTCGCGCTGGACGGCCAGCCCTTTCCGAATGCGGGGCAGCCCCTGCAGGCCAGCAGCGTCGATGGCGAGGTGGCCGAGATCGCGATTCCGGCGGCAACGGCGGAGGCCCTGATCGCCGCGGCGCGCAAGGCGACGACGCTGACGGCGTCGATCGAGTCGTCCACATTCAAGGTGTCGCTCGCCGGCTCGGTCGCCGCCATGCTCTGGATCGACGAGCGGCAGGGCCGGCTCAACACGCCGTCCGCCCTGATCCGCAAGGGCACGAACGGCACGGCGCCGACCGCGCCTCCCGTGCCGATGATCGCCAGCCGCCCGGCCGCGGGCAAGCCCCTCTCCAAGGCGGAGGCCGCAGCGCTGATCAAGGCGATGCGGACCGAGACCAACCGCCGGGAGCCCGATTCCTGCGAGGACACGCCGGACGGCTTGAGCGATGCAGACGGAGCCTGGGCCCTGGACGGCACGCTCAGGCTCGTCGCGATCGCCTGTTCGCGCGGCGCCTACAATGTCTCGAGCCAGTTCTGGCTCGTGACCGGGCGCGACGTCGCCAAGGCGAAACCGGCCCCCTTCGAAGGGGACACGAGCAAGACGGCCAGCGAGCTGGTCAATGCCGATTTCGACCCGAAAACCGGCCAGATCACCTTCTACGCCAAGGCCCGCGGGCTCGGCGACTGCGGCAGCTCCGGCTCCTATGGCTGGAACGGCCAGCGCTTCGCCGTCCTCCAGTGGAGCGAGATGAGCGAGTGCCGTCTGCTTCCTGGCGATGATTGGATCACGCTGTTCCGGAGCCAGGAGCGCGCCGCCAACTAACCGCCGTCATGCACGGGGCGAGCCCGCGCATGACGGCCTGTGGTCACGCCGCCTTCGACTTCGGCCGCACGGCGTCGGAGTAATCCTCCATGATCACCTTGCCCATATTGCCGGTGAGGAAGGAGTAGGGCCCGATCTCGGAGACGAGCGTCACCTCGGCCGCCGAGCCGGTGATGAAGCACTCGCTGAAGCCCTCGAGCTCCTCCGGACGGATACGCCGCTCGACCACCTCGAAGCCGCGCTGGCGGCAGAGATCGATCACCGACTGGCGCGTGATGCCGTTCAGGAAGCGGTCGGCCAGCGGTGTGTAGATCACGCCATCCTTGACGAAGAAGATGTTGGCGCCGGTGCATTCGGCGACATGGCCTTCCCAGTCCAGCATCATCGCATCGGCATAGCCGGCGCGCTCCGCCTTGTGCTTGGAGAGCGAGCAGATCATGTAGAGCCCCGCCGCCTTGGCATGGACCGGCGCGCAGGCCGGGTCCGGCCGGCGATAGGCGGCGACGTCGAGGCGCACGCCCTTCAGCTTCTGCGCCATGTCGAACATGCTCGGCCACTCCCAGACCGCGATGGCGGTATGGATCGTGTTGTTGATGCCGGACACCGCCATCATCTCCGAGCCACGCCAGGCGACCGGGCGGATATAGGCGTCCTTCAGCCCGTTCTCCTTGAGGCAGAGCTCCTTGGCGGCGTCGAGCTCGGCGACCGACCAGGGAATCGTGAAATCCATGATCTCGGCCGACTTGTGGAAGCGCTGGGAATGTTCGGTGCCTTTGTAGATCACGCCGTCATAGGCGCGCTCGCCCTCGAACACGCAGGAACCGTAATGCAGCCCATGGGTCAGTACGTGGATCTTCGCGTCCTTCCACGGCACGAGCTTGCCGTCGAACCAGATGACGCCGTCGCGCTGGTCGAAAGGAATGACTGACATGGGGTGCTCCTCTTGGCACGTCCGGTCCGGTTGATCCCTTGGCGCCTCAGACCCCGTCACCATGGCGGGCAGAGGCGCGGACCGGAATGATACTGCGCTGCAACATCGTCTCGCGACATAATCCGTCGTCAGGCGCGCTTGACCGGTAATCTTCCGTCTGAGATATGTCAACATCACTGACGTAATTCGCAGGACGGATTCGATGCCGCAGACGCAGGCCCGGTCCATGGCCGCTGCCGCTCCCGCGCCGGATGCGGCGGTCCCCTATGACCTGATCGAGTTGCTCTTCTTCGCCTATCGCGACTTCGTCGGCGGCCCTGACCTGATCCTCGCCGAATACGGCTTCGGCCGGGCGCATCACCGTGTGCTGCATTTTGTCCTGCGCCGGCCGGGACTGACCATCGCCGAACTGCTCGACATCCTGAAGATCACCAAGCAGAGCCTCAACCGCGTCCTGAAGGAGCTGGTCGAGACCGGCTTCGTCGAGCAGCGCACCGGCGTGCAGGACAAGCGCCAGCGTCATCTCCATGCCACGGCCGCGGGGCAGGATCTGGCGTTGCGGCTCGTCAGGCTGCAGGCCCAGCGCATCCAGGCGGCGCTCGCCGATCTCGCCCCCGAGGCGGCCGAGACCGTCGCGCTCTACCTCTCGGGGTTGATCGATCCCGCCGAACGCCACAAGGTGCAGGGCTTCCTCGCCGCGCCGCGGTGAGGGCCACGGCAGGAGCCCGGGACGCCGCCGCGGCGGTATGCGGACCCAGGCGAAGAAGACGATCGAGGCGGACGAGACATGGCCGCACAGCCGGCGCGAAAGCCCCTCCCCGACGAGGCGCCCCACATCCTGGTGGTCGACGACGATCGCCGCCTGCGCGACCTGCTGGCGCGCTTCCTCGGCGACAATGGCTATCGCGTCACCACCGCGGCCAACGCCGCCGACGCCGACCAGCGCCTGGCGCGGCTGGTCTTCGACGCCATCGTCCTCGACATCATGATGCCCGGCGAGAACGGCTTCGACTTCGCCCGCCGTTTCCGGATCGACTCGGCCGTGCCGATCCTGATGCTGACCGCCCGCGCCGACGGCAAGGACCGCATCAACGGGCTCGAGATCGGGGTTGACGACTATCTCGCCAAGCCCTTCGAGCCGCGGGAACTGCTGCTGCGCCTCGGCAACATCCTCAAGCGCACCATCGTGGTGGAAACCGCCCAGTCCGGCCCGCGGCCCGATTTCGTCCGCTTCGGCCCCTTCCTCTACGGGCTGTCGCGCGGCGAGCTGCGCAAGGGCGAGGAACCGATCCGCCTGACCGAGCGCGAGCGCGAGATCCTGACTGCGCTGGCCGAACGCGCCGGCGAGGTCGTGCCCCGCGAGGAGCTGGCGGCCCAGGGTACCGCCGCCAATGACCGCACCGTCGACGTCCAGATGAACCGGCTGCGCCGCAAGATCGAGCGCGATCCGGCCGATCCGCTCTATCTCCAGACCGTGCGCGGCGTCGGCTATCGCCTCGTGACCGACCGGACGTGACGCCGGTCCCGCCCGGCACGCGTCGCAGGGGCTTGGCGCAGACGATGGGATCGGGCCTGACACGCGCCTCCGCCCTCGGCGCGTGCTGGCGCAAGCGCGCCAACGACCGGCTGAAGCCCTGGCTCAAGGTCGCCGGCCGCCCGCTGCACGCCATCGCTCGCTACATGCCCAAAGGGCTTTACCCGCGCGCGCTGGTCATCGTCATCGCGCCCGTCGTGCTGCTGCAGTCGGTCATTGCCTATGTCTTCATGGAGCGGCACTGGCAGACCGTGACGCAGCGCCTGTCCTCGGCTGTCTCGGCCGACATCGCCGCGATGATAGACGTCTATGAGAGCTATCCGCAGGACGCCGACACCAGCGTGCTCTCGCGCATCGCGGCCGAGCGGCTGGGCATGGACATCGACATCATCCCAGATTCCGACCTGCCGCCGCCGGGGCCCCGCCCTTTTTTCTCGCTGCTCGACAGCGCGCTCTCGGCCGAGCTCGCGCAGCAGGTCGCCCGGCCCTTCTGGCTCGACACGGTCGGCCGCTCCAGCCTGATCGAAATCCGCATCAAGCTCGACAAGGACGTGATGCGCATCCTGACGCGGCGAAACTCCGCTTACGCCAGCAACAGCCACATCTTCCTGCTCTGGATGCTCGGCACCTCGCTGATCCTGCTGACGATCGCGGTTCTGTTCCTGCGCAATCAGATCCGGCCGATCCTCAAGCTCGCCGATGCGGCGGAGGCCTTCGGCAAGGGCCGCGACGCCGAGTTCCGCCCGCGCGGCGCCCGCGAGGTCCGTCGCGCCGGCAACGCCTTCATCGAGATGAAGCGGCGCGTCGAGCGCGCGGTCGGCGAGCGCACGACCATGCTCAACGGCGTCAGCCACGATCTGCGCACCATCCTGACCCGCTTCAAGCTCTCGCTCGCTTTGCTCGAGCGCTCCTCCGAGATCGAGGCGCTGGAGAAGGATGTCGACGAAATGGCCCGCATGCTCGAGGACTATCTCGCCTTCGCCCGC
Organism: Methylobacterium sp. CCH7-A2; assembly: GCF_001557075.1. Lineage (NCBI taxonomy): Bacteria > Pseudomonadati > Pseudomonadota > Alphaproteobacteria > Hyphomicrobiales > Methylobacteriaceae > Methylobacterium > Methylobacterium sp. CCH7-A2. Next base: position 48,371 of record NZ_LSKN01000226.1, on the reverse strand, counting down.
GGCGATGCCGGCGAGACCGCGGTCGAGACCGACATCCGCGGCCTGCTCGAGGAGCTGAAATCGGACGCCGAGCGCCAAGGCCACCAGACCGAGCTGACCGTGGTCGGCGACCCGCTGGTCGTGGTCAGGCCCGACGCCTTCCGCCGCCTGATGACGAACCTGGTCTCCAACGCTGCGCGCTATGGCGACCGCATCGCCATCCGCGCCACCCATGACGCGCGCTACCTGATCGTGATGATCGACGACGACGGCCCCGGCATCCCGGCCGACCAGCGCGAGGAGGTCTTCCGCCCCTTCTTCCGCCTCGACGAGGCCCGCAACGTCGATTCGGGCGGCACGGGCCTGGGCCTCGCCATCGCCCGCGACATCGCCCGCGCCCATGGCGGCGACATCATGTTGGCGGATTCGCCGCTCGGCGGGTTGCGGGCGACGGTACGACTACCCGTCTGAGCTGTCCTGCTCCGGCTTGTGCCGTGGGAAGACCAGCGAGAAGCGGCAACCGCGCGGCAGGTTTTCGGCCTGCAGCTCTCCCTGCAGCTGGCGGGCAAGGCTGGTGATGACCCGGATGCCGAAGCTCTTGCGCGACGCGTTGAGATCGAACTCCGGCGGCAGACCGCGGCCGTCATCCTCGACACTGAGGCTGAGCTCCTGCTCGCGGGCCGTGAGGCGCACTGCAACAGCGCCGGGACCGCCGGGGTCGAAGGCGTATTTCACCGCATTGGTGACGAGCTCGTTGACCATCAACCCAACGGGAATCGCGAAATCCGCGTCGATGACCACGTCATCGGCCTCGCAGCCGATCGTCACGCCCTCGACCGAGCCGCCGAGCGACTTGCACAGCTCGCGCAGGAACTCGCCGATATTGACCTCGCCGATGCGCTCGCCCTGCCAGAGATGGTTGTGGACATGGGCGATGGTCAGAACCCGGTTTTCTGCGTCCTGCAGCAGCGCCTTGGCGGCCGGGTCGGCAACGTTGCTGGCATTGATGCGCAGGAGGCCGCTGACCACGCCGAGGCTGTTCTTGATGCGGTGGCTCATCTCCCGCATCAGCATGGCCTGGCGCTCGACCGCCTTCTGCAGCTTCGTGTCCGAGCGGTTGCGCTCGATCGCCGCGCCGAGGATGCGGGCGCAGCCATAGAGGAAGGTGACGTCATCCTCGTCGAAATCGCCCGGATCGGGGCTGTCGACCTCCAGCACGCCGAAGGGCCCGTCATTCTTGCCACCGAGATCGATCAGCACATTGACGGCCCGCCTGATACCATAGGCCGCCAGCAGCGTCGGCGTGCGGAAGCGCGTCTCTTCGGTCAGGTGGTTGGAGAGGACGGGCTGACCGGTCTGGAAGGCGAAGCCCGCCGGCGATTCGAGGTCGGCGCCCAGCGTCGCCTGCCCGATCTCCTCGGGCCGCCAGCCGACACCCGCCCTCATCAGCAGCACGCGACGATCATGCAGGAATTCGAGCGCCTTGCAGAACGGCGCGTCGAGCCCGTCCGCGCAGAGTTCGGTGGCACGTTGCAGCAGCGCCGGCAAATCGGATTCGCGCAGCGCCATCCGGCCGAATTCAGCAAGGAGTCTCTGCTGCTTAAGGCGATAGGCGAGTTCGTCCCGGCGCACCGGCTCATCCGGCACGCCCGCCGGGGTCTCCTCGATCTGCAATCCCTGCGCCTCCGCTCACCTTGGCGCGGCGCATATGGGTGACCGCGGACCGATTGTCCAGCGCGTCACCCGCGGCCCTCAATACAGCCGCCCGCCCTTCGGCACCTCGTGCCCCGGCCCGATCAGCACGACCTCGCCCTGCTCGTCGGGCACGCCGAGCGTCAGCACCTCGGACATGAACTTGCCGATCTGGCGCGGCGGGAAGTTCACCACCGCCAGCACCTGCCGGCCCGGCAGATCCTCGCAGGTGTAGTGCTTCGTGATCTGCGCCGAGGACTTCTTCAGCCCGATCGTGCCGCCGAAATCGATCACCAGCTTGATCGCGGGCTTTCGTGCCTCCGGATAGGGCGAGGCTTCGACGATCGTGCCGACGCGGATGTCGACCTTGAGGAAATCGTCGAAGCCGATGGTGGCGGCCGGCGCGGCGCTGTCCGAGGGGCCGCTCAAAACTCGGCCCACCCCTTGTCATGCGCGCTCATGTCCGGCTTCCGCGCGGCGCTGCCGCCGGCAGCGGCCACGGGCCGTGCGGCCGGAGGCGCGGCCTTGCGCGGCGCGGGCGCGACGGCGGCCTGCATCGTGCGCGCCATTGCCTTCAAGCCCGCGACATCGCCGCCGAGCTGGAAGCGCGCGACCAGCGCGGCCAGGCGGTCGGCCTCCTGCGAGAGCGAATGCGCGGCGGCGGTCGACTGCTCGGCCATGGCGGCGTTCTGCTGGGTCGACTGGTCCATCTCGGCCACGGCCGTGTTGACCTCCTGCAGGCCCGACGCCTGTTCCTGGGCGGCGCTGGCGATCTCGGAAACGAGGCCGGTGGCACGGCTGATCTCGTCGGCCATGCGCTGCAGGGCGCTGCCGGTCTGGCCGACCAAGGTCACACCCTTCTCGACCTCGCTGTTGGAGGCCGCGATCAGCTCCTTGATCTCCTTGGCCGCCGAGGCGGAGCGCTGGGCGAGCGCCCGCACCTCGGAGGCGACGACTGCGAAGCCCTTGCCGGCGTCGCCCGCGCGGGCCGCCTCGACGCTCGCGTTCAGCGCCAGAAGATTGGTCTGGAAGGCGATCTCGTCGATCACGCCGACGATCTGCGAGATCTCCTCGGCCGACTTCTCGATGCCGCCCATCGCCACGACCGCATCGCGCACGATCGCGGTCGACTGCTCGGCTTCCGCCTTGACCTGGGTCGTCGCCTGATTGGCCTGGCGCGCGCTCTCAGCCGTCTGCCGCACGGTTGCGGTCAGCTCGTCCAGCGCCGTCGCCGTCTCCTCGACGGAAGCCGCCTGCTGCTCGGTGCGCCCGGCGAGGTCGTCGGCCGCCTGGCTGATCTCGATCGAGCCCGCCTTCATGCTCTCGGTGTTCGTCGCGATCTGCCGCATCGTCTCCTGCAGCTTGCCGATCGCGGCATTGAAATCGTCCCGCAGCTTGGCGTAGTCGGAGCCGAAGTTCGCGTTGATGCGGTAGGTCAGGTCGCCCTCCGCCAGATGCTCGAGGCCCGTCGCGAGCGCCGCCACGACGGTTTCCTGCGTCCGGGAAAGCTCGGCCCTCTCGGCCTCGCTGCGGCGGCGCTGACCGTCGGCCGCATCGCGATGGGCCGCCGCCTCCTGTTCGGCCCGCGCCTTGTCGGCCTGCATCGCGTCCTTTGCGACGGCGGCGTCGCGGAAGACCACCAGCGCACGCGCCATCTGGCCGACCTCGTCGGGCCGCTCCTGATGGGAAATGGTCGTCTGGAGATTGCCAGCTGCGAGGGCGTTCATCGTGCCCGAGAGCGAGGTCAGCATCGTCGAGGCCCGGCGGCTCAGGACAATCACGAGCCCGAGCATGAGCAGGCCGAGCGGCACCAGCACCTTGGCGACATCGCCCATCAGGCCGAGGAACTTGGCATCGACATCGTGCACATGCAGGCCGGTGCCGACCGCCCAGTTCCAGTCGGCGATGCCGCTGACATAGGCGATCTTCCTGGTGGGCTCCTTGTCGCCGGGCTTGACCCAAAGGAAGTCGAGATAGCCGCCCTTGCCACCGGCCTTGGCGATCGACAGCAGTTCCTGGACGATCGGCTTGCCGGCGGGATCCTTGAGACCCATCAGGTTCTTGCCGATCATGTCGGCGCGGGGATGCGTGACGCTGACGCCGTCGAAGGTGTAGACGAAGAAGTAGTTGCCGTCGTCGAAGCGCGCGCCCGCCACCGCATCGATGGCGAGCTTCTGGGCATCGGCGACCGGGATCTCGCCCTTCTTGGCTTTGTCGCGATAGAACTCCACCGTCGTGCGCGCGATGTCGGTGGCGTTCTGAACCTCCTGCCGCTTCAGCTCGATCATCTCGTTGCGGGCTTCGGTCAGCGTGTAACCGACGCTTCCGACAGCTATGACCACGGCGAGACCTGCGATCAACGCGAAGGAGCGGCTGATCGACAAGGTGGCGAGCTTCTTCGTCAGCGACATGCGCAAACCCCTGCGAAACGAGATTCGCAAGGGTCGCAAAAAATGGCTAATGCCCGCTTAACGCTAAGGAAGCGGAAACCGCATTCCTTAAACCTGCGTCAGATCGCAGGGGCGAAATCCTCGCCCTCGCGCCGCAGGCTCTCGTCCGAGCGCTCGCGCCGCCGGACGGTCGGGCGGCGCCCCGAGCAGAGCGCCCGGGCGAGGCCGCGCAGCGGCGCCGTCAGCCGGTGGACGTCCTCGACCCGCGCCATGATCCGGGCCGCCGTCTTCAGCTCGCGGTCGAGCCGCGCCATCGTCCGCGACAGCTCCGGCTCGTCGTCCTGGAGCCAGACCTCAGTGACGCGAGCCATCAGCAGCACCGCCCCCTGCACCCGCACCGGCCCCAGCCCATCCTCGGTCGGGATGCCGGCCGAGGCCAGCATGTAGCGCCAGGAGTTGACGGCCCCGCGATTCAGCGCGGCCATGGTCAGCGGGTCGCGCCGGATGACCGGTGCGATCCGCCGCAGCCCGGCCTTGTAGGGCGCCAGCGCATCGAGCCGTCGCATCACCAGGTCAAACAGCCGCTCTCGCACCGGCTCCCCGGCGAGGTCGTCCGAAACATCGGCCAGCACCGCGTCGTCGACGATCCGGGCCAGGCCGCCGAGCATCGCGAGCTTGGAGGGAAACAGGCCACGCAGCTTGGCCAGCGTCAGCCCCGCCTCGGCAGCGATATCGCCCAGTTCGATCTCATCCCAGGGGCGGGTCGCGGCCAGGCGCATCAGCGCCTCGACGGCCTGCCGGCGCGGATCGGCGGGCGCAGCGGCGGAAGCCTCGGTGACGGAGTCGGCGGAGAGGGGATCGGAAGCCATGGCGGTTCTCCTTCGGCGGTCCTGCGACCAACCTAGGATGCGATCGCGGCGCCCGAAAGGCCGATCAGCCCGAAAGCTCTCCGGCGCGACGTTTGGCGGCAGCCACCGTCTCGACGATCAGCGGCTCCAGCGGGCCCATCAGCACCGAAAGCCCGGCCGCAGTCGTCCCGGCCGGCGAGGTCACGTTCTGGCGCAGCGTCGCCGGCGACAGCGGCGACTGGTGCAGCAGTTCGCCTGCCCCCTCGATCGTCGCCCGCGCCAAGCGCTCGGCAATGTCGGCGGGCAGGCCCGCCTGCTTGCCGGCCGCGGCGAGGCACTCGACCAGATGGAAGACATAGGCCGGCCCTGAGCCCGAGACAGCGGTGACGGCGTCGATCAGCCCCTCGTCGTCCAGCCATTCGACCGTGCCGATGCTGCGCAGCAGGGCGTCGGCCATGGCGCGCTGCGCGCCGGTGACTCCCTGCCCCGCCGCGGCGCCGGTGGCTCCACGCTGGACCGAGGCCGGCAGGTTCGGCATCGCCCGGATCATCGCGGTCGCGTTGGGTAGCCGCGCCGACAGGTCCGATAGCGTCTTGCCGGCGAGGATCGAGATGAGCAGCGTCTGCGGCCGAATGAAGGCCTGGACGGCGGGCGCCGCGGTGTCGAGCATCTGCGGCTTCGTCGCCAGAACCAGGACCTCGACCGAGGTCAGCGAGGCCGGATCGGGGTTGAGCGCCATGCCCTTCTCGGTGGCGAGGGCGACCATCTCGTCGGACGGCTTCGGGTCGATCAGGCTGATGCCGGCGGGATTCATCCCGATCCTCAGCCAGCCCTCCAACATCGCGCCACCCATCTTGCCGGCGCCGATGAGGACGAGCGTCTGGGGGAGCGGACTGGTCATGGCGGGTTCTCGCAGTTTTCGGCGACAGACATCACTCTCGGGCTCGTCCCGAGAATCTCATGGCCAGCAGTCTCCGGCGGGAGAGGGTCGGGTCAAGCCCGACCATGACGAAGCCCAGGCGTCAGGCTTCGCCGACCGTCTCGAGCAGCGAGCCCTCGAGCCCCTCCTTCGCCGTCTTTCCGGCCCAGACCACGAACTGGAAAGCCTGGAAATAGCGCTCGCAGGCGTCGATCGCCGCCTTGATCAGCGCCGCGGCCTGCTCGTCGGTGGGCTCGGCCCCGCCCGACAGCAGCAGCGCGTGGCGGTACATCACCACGTTCTCGGAGCTCCAAAGGTCGAAATGCCCGACCCAGAGCTGCTCGTTGACGAGGCTGACGAGCTGCAGCACCTCGCCGCGCCGGCGCTCGGGGACCTTGAGGTCGAAGGCGCAGGCGACGTGGATCGCCTCGACCTCCTCCAGCCAGGTGATGGCGAGATGGTAGTCTGACCAGGCTCCGGAAACGGCGACCGACAGTTCGTCGTCGCTGTCGCGGTCGAAGCTCCAGTTGTTGAGGGCGGCGAGACGCTCGATCAGGTCGAGCGGGTTGGAGGGCCGATCCAGTTCTGCGTCCAGTTCGAGATCCATCATGTCCTTGGGTCCAACTGCCGACCGCCGCAGGCGGGCCGGCGCGTTCGAGAACGGGAACACGGCGACAGGAAAGCTGAAGGACGCAACCCACAGGCGCGGCGCCGGCCGGAAACCGGATGCCACGCTCCGCCCGGCCCGACCTAAGCGGTTGGACCGACGAATCAATTTCTTCACCGACGTTAGCGCAGGGCGTGTGACACGCCCAACACCGGCCGACGCTCGGCGGATTCGGGGGACGGCTCAATCCCTACCCGCCCCTGTCCACAGCACATGGCTGTGGACGCCGCCCGCTGCAGCGGGTCCGCTCAGGACTTGGGCTGGGCCGCCGCTTCGAGCGCGGCGAGGCGCGCCGCAAGCCGGTCGTTCTCCTCGCGGGCGAGCAGCGCCATTTCGCGCACCGCCTCGAACTCCTCGCGGGTGACGACGTCGAGATCGCGCAGGAGGCGCTCGATCTGAGTCTTCACCACGGTCTCGACCTCGCGGCGCACGCCCTGCGCGGCGCCGGCGGCGTCGGTGGCGAGGCGGGCGATGTCGTCGAGAATGCGGCTGCTGGTGGTGACCATGGGGCTCTCCGGACAAAGGCCCGTCGGGGCCGGCATGGCGTTATATGGGGGAGGACGCCGCCTCCCGCAAATGGGACGCGACGCACGGCGCAGGCGCCGCAACCGGCTCGTCTGGACCTGCGGAAGACAACGGCCTAGAAACACGGCGCAGGGACTGCGAAACACCAACCCGTCAGCGATCCAGAACAAGCGGGAGGCGTCGATGATCGTTCGTTTGAGCACTCCGGTTGTCGGGGTGGCCCTGGCGCTCGCGCTGGGCGGTTGCCAGGAGACCACCACGGCCGCGCGCCCCCGCGTGGATGCGCCGGGTGTCCCTGTCTCGGTTCAGAGCATTTCCGGTGCCCCCGATGCCGTGACGACCCGCTTTGCCGGGCTGCTCGGCGAGGCCGCGGCCGAGCGGCGCATGGAGATCGTCCCCGGGGACAAGCCCGCCCGCTTCCGCGTTCGCGGCTATCTCACCGCCCAGCCGACGGAGGACGGGCAGACCGCGCTCGCCTTCGTCTGGGACGTCTATGACGAGACCAAAAAGCGCGCCCAGCGCGTCCAGGGCGAGAGCCTGGGGCGGCGCGGCGGCGGGTCCGATCCCTGGTCGGCCATCGACCAGACGGTCGTCGCCAAGGCCGCGGCCGAATCGATGGACGCGATTGCGAGCTTTCTGGTGACGACTCCCGCGGTGGAAGCCGTTCTTCCGGCCGATAAGGCCAAGGCGGCTGGCGCGGAGCCCAAGCCGGCGGCCCGAACCGCCTCTACGGCGAATGGCGGCCGCAGGCTCTGAGGAACGGCACCTGATCCGCGACGAATCGTGCTTCGGCCCTGCCGATTTGGCAACCATTGCACAGCGCTTTCGCAGTGCAGCGGTCGACTCGCCGTCACACCGCTGTTAAGAGCCCTGCGATCAGCGCCGGCTCGCCCGCCGGCCGTCCAGCCCAGTTCCCAACGGTGCGCCACGGCATGCCCTCTTCCTTCAAAGTCGTCGCCGGCAATTCCAACCGGCCGCTTGCTGAAGCGATCTGCGCCCATCTCGGCATTCCGCTCGCGAAGGCGTCCGTCCGGCGCTTTGCCGACATGGAGGTCTTCGTCGAGATCCAGGAGAACGTGCGGGGGCAGGACGTCTTCGTCATCCAGTCCACCTCCTTCCCGACCAACGACCATCTGATGGAGTTGCTGATCATCACGGATGCGCTGCGCCGCTCCTCGGCGCGCCGCATCACGGCGGTGATCCCCTATTTCGGCTATGCGCGGCAGGACCGGCGCGCCTCCGGCCGCACGCCGATCTCCGCCAAGCTCGTCGCCAACCTGATTACGCATGCCGGGGTCGACCGCGTGCTGACGCTCGATCTGCACGCAGGGCAGATCCAGGGCTTCTTCGACATCCCGACCGACAACCTCTTCGGCGCGCCGCTGATGTCGCGCGACATCAAGGACCGGCTCGACTATAAGAACGCCATGGTCGTCTCGCCCGATGTCGGCGGCGTGGTGCGCGCCCGTGCGCTGGCCAAGCGCATCGACGCCCCGCTCGCCATCGTCGACAAGCGCCGCGACCGGCCGGGCGAGTCCGAGGTGATGAACATCATCGGGTCCGTCGAGGGGCGCTCCTGCATCCTGCTCGACGACATCGTCGATTCCGGCGGCACGCTGGTGAACGCGGCCGAGGCCCTGCTGGAGCAGGGCGCGCGCGAGGTCTATGCCTACATCACCCATGGCGTGCTGTCGGGTGGCGCCGTCGCCCGCATCGCCAATTCGAAGCTGAAGGAGCTCGTGATCACCGACTCCATCATGCCGACCGAGGCGGTGAAGGTGGCGCGCAACATCCGCGTCATCTCGATCGCCCAGTTGATGGGCGAGGCAATCGAGCGCACGGCGCAGGAAACCAGCGTCTCCAGCCTGTTCGACTGAGCCGGGGCGGCGCGCGTCATGACCTCCCGCGCCCTTGTCCTGTTCTCGGGCGGGCAGGACTCGACCGTCGCCCTCGCCTGGGCGCTCGCCCGGTTCGATGCGGTCGAAACCGTCGGCTTCGATTACGGCCAGCGCCACCGTGTCGAACTGGAGTGTCGCGCGACGATCCGGGACGCGCTGCCCGCACTCTCGCCCCTCTATGCGCAGCGCCTCGGCGCCGACCACAGGGTCGATCTCGCCGCGCTCGGCGCGATCTCCGAGACGGCGCTGACCCGCGACACGGAAATCGCCTTCGCCGAGACGGGCCTACCGACCACCTTCGTGCCCGGACGCAACCTGATCTTCCTGACCTTCGCGGCGGCGCTGGCTTATCGCCGTGGCGCCAAGCACATCGTGCTCGGCGTCTGCGAGACCGACTATTCCGGCTATCCCGACTGCCGCGACGACACGATCAAGGCGATGCAGGTCGCGCTCGGTCTCGGGCTCGACCGCCGGCTCGTGCTGCACACGCCGCTGATGTGGCGGGACAAGGCGCAGACCTTCGCGCTGGCCCGTGCGCTCGGCGGCGAGCCCCTGCTCGATCTGGTGGTCGAACAGAGCCATAGCTGCTATCTCGGCGACCGCTCCACCCGGCATCCCTGGGGCTATGGCTGCGGCCACTGCCCCGCCTGCGAGCTGCGCGCGAAGGGCTATGCCGCCTATCTGATGGCTCCTGACGACAGCGGACCTTCTCATGACTCTTGACCGGCAGCGCCGGATCGAAGGGCTCGTCGCCCTCGTCCTCTTCGCCCTGACCATTCCTGCCGCGAACTGGCTGATCGGCAATGCCGGCACCGTCTGCGTGCCGAACGGCCCCTGCCTCGTCCCGGTCTGGCCGGGCATCAAGGCCCCGAGCGGTGTACTCATGATCGGGCTCGCCCTCGTGCTGCGGGACCTTGTCCAGCGCCGTCTCGGCACGGCCGCCGGCCTCGGCGCCATCGCTGTCGGCGCCGCGATCTCAGGCTTCCTTGCGCCGTCCGCGATCGTCGTCGCCTCGGTGGCTGCTTTCCTCCTGTCCGAGCTGGCGGATTTCGCGGTCTACACGCCGCTGCAGAAGCGCCGCTTCGTCACGGCGGTCATCGCCTCCGGCGTGATCGGGCTCGTGGTCGACTCGATCGTCTTTCTGCAGCTCGCCTTCGGCAGCCTCGATTTCCTCAGCGGCCAGATCATCGGCAAGGCCTGGATGGTGCTGCTGGCGCTGCCCCTGATGCATCTGCTGCGCCGTCGCGACGAGCGGCTCGGGCTGGTCGCCGCCTGAAGCGCCGTTTCACACCGCAATCCACGGTGCGTGGCCGACTGCGGACAATTTGAGCGAATCCCGAAACGGCGGTTTCACGCGCCCCTGACATAGCTGCCCTATCGTCATGATGAGGCACGCAATGCGCGAAGACGGATCTGCCGGCCGCCTGCAAGCCCTGCAGAACGACATTCTGGAGACGATCGCCCGCGGCGAGCCGCTCGTCGCGGTGATGGAGAATCTGTGCCGTCGCGCCGAGGCGATCGCGCGCGGCGTCATCTGCTCGGTGATCACGCTGGACGAGCAGCAGCGGCTGGTCGCGCTCGCGGCCCCGTCGCTCCCTGCAAGCTACGCTCATGCCGTGACCGGTATCCCGATCGGCCCCCGTGTCGGCTCCTGCGGCACTGCCATCTTCCGCGGCGCACCGGTCTGCGTGACCGATATTGCGACCGATCCGCTCTGGCAGGGCTTCGAGTCGCTCGTCCTGCCGCTCGGCCTGCGCGCCTGCTGGTCGAGCCCGATCACGGCGCGGGACGGCCGCGTGATCGGCAGCTTCGCCTTCTACTATGACGAGCCGCGCGGTCCGGACGAGGTCGAGCACCGCATCGTCGCCACCTGCGTCCATCTCTGCGCGATCGCGATCGAGCATGAGGAGGTCCGCTCCCGGAACCATCGCCTCGCCTATTTCGACACGCTGACGGGGCTGCCCAACCGCGCCAGTTTCAACGACGCGATCGATCGGCTGACTGCGGCCGCGGCACCCGATTTCGGGCTGATGCTGATCGACATCGACCATCTGAAGATCACCAACGACACGATGGGTCATGCGGCGGGCGACGCGCTCATCGTCACGGTCGGAAGACGGATCCAGTCCGTGACCGGCGAGGCCGTGGCCTATCGCATCGGCGGCGACGAATTTGCGGTGATCCTGCCACGAGGAACCACCGCAGCGCAGATGCGGGCCACGGCCTGCGCCATCCTCGCTGCGATGGCCGCCCCGCTCGATCATGACGGCCATGGCATCCTGCCCAGCGTCACGATCGGCGCCGCGCTCGGTGGCGAGGACGGCGAGGACAGCGTAACGCTTCGCCAGAATGCCGACTTCGCGCTCTATCACGCCAAGGAAACGCGGCGCGGCGGCTATGTCCGTTTCAAGGACGGGTTGCGAACCTCGATGACGCGCCGCCTCCAGATCAAGCGCGATGTCGATCTCGCCCTGACCGAAGGTCGGATCATCCCCTATTACCAGCCGGTGCTGCGCCTCGACACCGACGAGATCGTCGGGCTCGAGGCCTTGGCGCGGATGCTGCGCCCGGATGGCCGCATCGCCTCCGCAGGCGAGTTCCAGGACGCGATGACCGATCCGAAGGTCGCGCTCCGCGTTACCTCTCAGATGCTGCAGGCCGTGGCGACGGACATGGCCGGCTGGCAGCGCGCCGGCATCTCCTTCCAGCATGTCGGCATGAACGTGACCACGGCCGACTTCCAGAAGGGCGACCTGGTCCAGCGTATCGTCCGGGTCATGGACCGCGCCGGCGTGGCACCGCATCATCTTGTTGTGGAGATCACCGAGCAGGTCTTCATGGGCCGAAGCAAGGACGGCGTCGCCCGAACGATCGCGGCACTGCGCGAGCGCGGGATCTGTGTCGCGCTCGACGATTTCGGCACAGGCTTCGCGTCTCTGACCCACCTCCTCGACTTTCCCGTCGACATCATCAAGATCGACCGCTCCTTCGTCGCCGCCGCCCAGAACGGCACCAAGAGCAGCGTCATCGTCGAGGCGATGATCGGCATCGCCAAGAGGCTCGGCATGAGGGTCATCACCGAGGGCATCGAGACCCAGGCCCAAGCGGAATGGCTTCAATCCGTCGGCTGTCGCCTCGGCCAGGGCTTCCTCTACGCTCAGGCCCTGCCCGCCGGCATCGTCGGCGAACTGCTGCAGCGCTTCGGCCCGAAGACGGAGCGCGCCGCCCGCCCCTTGCGCGGCATCACCGCCTCCGCCGCCTGAGCGTCCGGCCTGCGCCGAACGGGCTTGAGATCACGGCGCTTTTCGCCTATGAGCCTGCCAGCGCCCGACTGACACCCTTGGAGGCACGGGCGCGAACCGCAAGGAGGCCGCCTGCTGGCGGCCTTGTCTTTTCAAGCAAGGATTCAAAACCATGACCGCCGTGAAGCAAATCGAGGCTTCGGCGCGCGCACAGGTCGGCAAGGGGGCCGCCCGTGCAGTTCGTCGTCAAGGCCAGACACCCGCCGTCATCTATGGTGGTGGCGCCGCTCCCGAAGCCATCGCGCTCGACGCAAACAAGACCCGCCTCCTGATCTATGGCGGCCACTTCCTGACCACGCTGTTCGAGATCAGCGTTAACGGCAAGAAGCAGCGCGTGATCCCGCGCGACTACCAGCTCGACCCGGTCAAGGACTTCCCGATCCATGTCGACTTCCTGCGCGTCGCCGCAGGGCAGACGGTGACGGTCGAGGTTCCGATCCATGTCGTCGGCCAGGATGCCAGCCCGGGCGTGAAGAACGGCGGCCTCGTGCAGATCGTCGAGCATTCGCTCGAGATCACGGTCGAGCCGGAGCACATCCCGGAGGCCTTCGAGGTCTCGGTGGCCGGTCTCGAGATCGGCGATGCCCTCGAGGCCAGCGTCATCAAGCTGCCGAAGGGCGCCAAGCTCACGGTCGGCTCGGACGCCACCATCGTCACCATCGTTCCGCCGATGGTCGAGGAGGCCGACGAGGCTGCTGAGGCCGAAGCTCCGGCCGCCGAGGCCAAGAAAGCCTGATCAAGAAAGCCTGATCAGGCTTTCGGCCGCACCACGAAGAACCAAGCGGACGGCCGGGATTTCCCGGCCGTTTTGCCGTGAGGGACGACGATCGTCATGCTGATCTTCGCAGGGCTCGGAAATCCCGGCGCGCGCTATGCCCGCAACCGGCACAATATCGGCTTCATGGCACTGGACGCCATCGCGCGCACGCATCGTGCCTCGCCCTGGCGCGGCCGCTTCCAGGCCGAGGCCTGCGAGGCGACGATCGGGACCGAGAAAATCGTCCTGCTCAAGCCGCAGACCTATATGAACGAATCCGGCCGGGCGATTGGCGAGGCCGCACGCTTCTTCAAGGTCGCACCGGCCGACATCATCGTCTTCCATGACGAACTCGACCTCGCCCCCGCCAAGCTGCGGGTGAAGCTCGGCGGCGGCAATGCCGGCCATAACGGCCTGCGCTCGACCACGGCCGTCATCGGCAACGAGTACCGCCGGGTCCGCATGGGCATCGGCCATCCAGGCCTGAAGGAACTCGTGCACGCCTATGTGCTGAACGATTTCGGCAAGGCGGAAGGCCCCTGGGTCGAGGATCTCTGCACGGCCTGCGCCGACAATGCCGAGCTGCTGGCGAAGCACGACGACGCCGGCTTTCAGAACAAGGTGCACCTCTTCATGGAGGCGCGCGGCCACGGCGCGGTGAAGCGCCTCGGCGAAAAGTCCGGCGACTGAAGCCGCTCAGTAGGGCAATTGCGCGCCGGGCTTGGCGAGAGTCACGCGGCTGGCGCTGAAGCTGCCATCGGCCTGCCTGGTCGCCGTCATCGCTACCTGCGCGCCGGTCTTCAGCTCCGAGACGTCGGCCGGCGCGGCCATGATGATATTGGCATCGGCCGGGATGGTCACCCTCTGCTCGCCGCCCGGATAGCTCAGCACGATGCCGGCGCCATCCACGCGCGAGACGGTGTCAGCGACGGTCGCGTTCGTCATGGTCGAATCCGGCAGCACGCCCCAGGGTCGGTGTCCCTCGCCCGTGCCGCGCATCGCCTCGGGAAAGATGAAGACCTGCACCGCCAGCAGCGAACCGTCCGGCTGCGGCCGCGCACCGACACCGACGAAGCCGCCCTTCTTGATGTCGGCCGTCGTCGCCTTGACCACGCCGCCGACCGAATAGCCGGGCGCCAGCGCGACCTTCGCCGCGGCGCCGTCGACGGTCTTGATCATCAGCGTATTGCCATCGGCGCTCTCGACCTCGCCGCGAATGCGCGTCGTCGGCGACTGGGCGGCGGCGGCGACGGTCAGGCCGAGGATGAGGCAGGCGGTGGTGAAAACGCGCATGGGCCGGTTTCCGTTGCTGGGGAGACATCGCCGCGCAAGTCGTGCGCTCTAGCCATGACGCTTGCCACGCACGTTCGCGTGACCGACCCCAGCGCGGATCGTTGACACGAAAACACGGAAACACGATGTTGAACCCCGCAGCGAGGTCGGTATGAGATGAAGAATTTGACGGTGACACTTCCTGACGAGACGCTGTCGCGCCTGCGCGTGGCGGCGGCGCGGGAAGGCAAGAGCATGTCCAAATTCGTGTCCGAACTCCTCGAACGGCGCGTGGGCCGAACGATCAGCCAGCGCGAAGCGCTGGACAGGTTCCTCGCCGGGCCGCCTCTGCCGCTGTCGGACGAAAACGGCAAACTCCCCTCCCGGACCGAGTTGTATGACGAGCTCCTTCTTTCTCGACACGAACGTGCTGATCTACAGCCGGGATCCGGGCGCGAAGCAGAAGCAGGAGCGCGCGAAAATCTGGCTGAACGCGCTGATCGAGGCGACGCCGCCGGTGATCAACCTGCAGGTCATCAACGAATTCTGTCACGTCGCGCTTCGTAAGCTTCCGCATCTCGCTGTGGAAACCGTGAGAGCCGACGCCGAAGGCCTGAGGATCTGGGGCGACACGCCGATCGATTACGAGACGCTGACGGACGCCTGGCAGATCCGCGAGGAAGCAGACTATCAATGGTTCGATTGCGTGCTACTGGCCGCTGCGCAGAATTTGGGGTGTTCCCACTTTCTCAGTGAAGACATGCGGCACGGTCACGTCGTAAACGGCATCACCATCGTCAATCCGTTCATCGCCCTCCCCGGCGACTTCATGCTCCGAGACTGAAAGACCACCATGGGTTTCAAATGCGGTATCGTCGGCCTGCCGAATGTCGGCAAGTCGACCCTCTTCAACGCGCTGACGCAGACGGCGGCCGCCCAGGCGGCGAACTACCCGTTCTGCACGATCGAGCCCAATGTCGGCGACGTCGCGGTGCCTGATCCCCGGCTGGAGAAGCTCGCCGCCATCGCGGGCTCCAAGGAGATCATCCCGACGCGGCTGACCTTCGTCGACATCGCCGGCCTCGTCCGGGGCGCTTCGAAGGGCGAAGGCCTCGGCAACCAGTTCCTCGCCAACATCCGCGAATGCGACGCCATCGCCCATGTCGTGCGCTGCTTCGAGGATGGCGACATCACCCATGTCGAGGGCAAGGTCGCGCCGATCAACGACATCGAGATCATCGAGACCGAGTTGATGCTGGCCGATCTCGAAAGCCTCGAGAAGCGCGTCCTGCCGCTGGAGAAGAAGGCCAAGACCGGCGACAAGGACGCCAAGGAACTCGCCGAGTTGATGAACCGCTGCCTCGTGCTGCTGCGCGACGGCAAGCCCGCCCGCCTCGTCCAGGTCGCCGCCGAGGAGCGCAAGGCCTTCGAGATGCTCGGCCTGCTCTCTTCCAAGCCCGTGCTCTATGTCTGCAATGTCGAGGAGGCGAGCGCCGACAAGGGCAATGCCTTTTCCGAGGCCGTGAAGGCCCGCGCCGCCGAGGAAAACGCGGTCGCCGTCGTCGTCTCCGCCAAGATCGAGAGCGAGATCGCGGTGCTGCCGGCTGACGACCAGAAGGACTATCTCCAGGCCGTCGGCCTGGAGGAGCCGGGCCTCAACCGCGTCATCCGCGCCGGCTACGCGCTCCTCCACCTCGTGACCTATTTCACGGTCGGGCCGAAGGAGGCGCGCGCCTGGACGATCGAGAAGGGCACCAAGGGCCCCGCCGCCGCCGGCGTGATCCACAGCGACTTCGAGAAGGGCTATATCCGCGCCGAGACGATCGCCTATGACGACTACATCGCCCACAAGGGCGAGAGCGGCGCGCGCGAGGCCGGCAAGTTCCGGCTCGAAGGCAAGGAATACGTCGTCGCCGATGGCGACGTGCTGCATTTCCGCTTCGCCAACTGAGCCGGCGGCGGCGGTGCTGTATTTCGAGGATTTCATCGTCGGCGAGACGGTGCCGACCGGCAGCCTCGCCGTCTCGGAACGGGATATCGTCGCCTTCGCCTCGCGCTTCGACGCGCAGGACTTCCACATCGATCCCGAGAAGGCGAAGGCGAGCTTCGTCGGCACGCTGATCGCCTCGGGCTGGCACAGCTGCTCGCTGCTGATGCGGCTGATGGCGCAGAGCTTCCTGCTCAACTCCTCTGGCATGGGCGCGCCCGGCATCGAGGAGGTGAAGTGGCTGCGCCCGGTCCAGCCGGGCGACGTGCTGCATGGCCGCCGCACCGTCACCGAGATCAAGCCGTCGCGCTCGCGTCCGGCGATGGGCCTCGTCCGCTTCAAGCTCGAACTGCTGAATCAGCGCGACGAGCCGGTGCTGGAGCAGGCCAACTGGATCATGTTCGGCCGCCGCGGCGTCGCCCCCCTGCAGCCGGCGGGCGACTGGCTGAGCCACCCGCCTCTCTATGTCCCGCCCGCCTCGCCCTCCCCGATCGAGCCGCCGGCCGAGCCGACGCCGGCCGCGCGCTTCTTCGAAGACATCGCGATCGGCGACCGATTCGAGCTGGGCAGCACCGTCTTCACGGCCGACGAGATCATCGCCTTCGCGCGCGCCTTCGATCCGCAGCCCTTCCATATGGACGAGGCGGCGGCGGCTGCATCATCCTTCGGCCGGCTCGCCGCCTCGGGCTGGCATACGGCCTCCGTCTGGATGGCCACGATGGTCACCCATCGCCGCCGCCAACTCGCCGCCTTCGGGCCCTGCCCCGCGCCGCGGTTAGGGCCCTCGCCCGGCTTCAAGAACCTGCGCTGGACACGGCCGGTCTTCGCCGGAGACCGCATCAGCTACCATTCCGAGGTCACCGACAAGCGCGCCAGCGCTTCGCGCCCGCAATGGGGCCTCTTCTTCCACCGCAATACGGGCGTGAACCAAAACGGCGAAGAGGTCTTCAGCTTCGACGGCTGCGTCTTCGTCGAGCGCAAGCCGGTCTGAAGCCGCCGCCCTGCTTTCGCCGTCGAGGCCCCGCGCGGCCGTGACGCTTCTGCGGACCCGGCACAGCCTGTAGGGAGGGTGCGCGAGGTGGCCGCAGAGCCGCCCGCCAGACACATCTCCGGGAGGAGCGCATCGTGGCGGCAGCCCGCATCTTCAGCACAGCCCAGATGGCGGCGCGCGCCCGCAAGCGCCTGCCCCGCGCGGTCTATGACTTCATCGAAGGCGGCGCCGGCGCCGAACAGGCGGTGACACGCAACCGGGCGCGCTTCAGCGAGATCGCGCTGATGCCGCAGGCCCTGCGCGACTGCGCCGCCGCCCATACCGAGGTCACCCTCTTCGGCCGCCGTTATGGCGCGCCCTTCGGCGTCGCACCGATGGGCTTCGCCGATCTCGTCTGCCCCGGCACCGACCGCGCGCTGGCCGCCGCGGCCAGGGCGCAGAACATCCCCTATGTTCTCTCCACCGCCGCCACGACCTCGATCGAGACCATCGCCGGCATCGCCCAAGACAATCTCTGGTTTCAGCTCTATCCCGGCGCGGACGAGACCATCGCGGCCGGGCTGATGCGGCGGGCACTCGCGGCCGGCGTGACGACGCTCGTCGTCACCATCGACATTCCCGTACCGGCGCGGCGCGTGCGCGACCTGACCAACGGGCTCGCCATCCCCCTCAAACCCTCGCTCGCCACCATTCTGGACGTCGCGCGCCATCCCGGCTGGCTCTGGCGCGCCGCGCGCGGCGAGCGCCCCGGCATGGCGAACTTCGTCGCGGACAAGGGGTCGATGAGCGGCCTCGCCCATGCCGAGTTCGTCTCGCGACAGCTCTCCTGCCCGGCGCTCGACTGGGCGCGCATCGAAGCGATCCGCAAGGCCTGGCCGCATCATCTCGTCATCAAGGGCATCCTCAACCCGCAGGATGCGCTGACGGCCGAGCGCCTCGGCGCCGATGGCATCGTCGTCTCCAACCATGGCGGGCGCCAGCTCGATTCCGCCCCGTCCTCGATCGAGGTGCTGCCGCGCATCCGCGAGGCCTGCGGCGACCGGCTTGCCCTGATTCTCGACAGCGGCGTGCGCAACGGCGACGACATCGCCCGCAGTCTGGCTTCGGGTGCTGATTTCGTCCTGCTCGGGCGGCCATTCCTGTTTGCGGTCGCAGCGCTCGGGCTGTCTGAAGGCCCAAAGACGATCATCGAGATCCTGCGGGCGGAACTCCTCAACACGCTGATCCATCTCGGCTGCGCCGATCCGACCGAGCTCGGCAGCGACCATCTCTGGCCAAGACAGGGAGCCAATCGATGACCATCGCGATCATGGGAGCCGGCGGCGTCGGCTGCTATTACGGGGCCATGCTGGCGCGCGCCGGCCATGGCGTGACGCTGATCGCCCGGCCCCAGCATGTCGAGGCGATCGAGCGGCACGGCCTCGCCTTCGAGGCACGGGGGACGACGGAGACGCTGCCCGTCAAGGCCACGACCGAGCCCTCGGGCGTCGCCGAAGCCGACATTGTGCTTTTCTGCGTGAAGTCCGGCGACACCGAAGAGGCCGGCCGCGCCATCGCGCCCCACCTCGCAGCCAATGCCACGATCCTCAGCCTCCAGAACGGCGTCGACAATGCGCAGCGCCTGCAGGATGTGATCGGCCGCCCGGTGATCCCGGCCGCGGTCTATGTCGCGGTCGAGATGCCCGGCCCCGGCCATGTCCGTCATCACGGGCGCGGCGAACTGATCATCGGGCCCGGCGCGACCAGCATCGCGATCGCCGCAAGCTTCGGACAGGCCGGCATCCCCACCGAGGTCTCGGAGAACGTCATCGGCGCGCTCTGGACCAAGCTCGCCGTCAACTGCGCCTACAACGCCCTCTCCGCCATTCCGCAACTGCCTTATGGCCGGATGATCGCGGTCGAGGGCGTGCGCGACAGCATGGCCGACATCGTCGCCGAATGCCGCGCGGTCGCGCAGGCCGCCGGCATCGCCATCGGCCCCGAGATCATGGACACCGTCCTGGCGCTCGCCCCGGCCATGCCGGCGCAATCTTCCTCGACGGCGCAGGATCTCGCCCGCGGCAAGCGTTCCGAGATCGACCATCTCAACGGCTATGTGGTGCGGACCGGCGAGCGGCTTGGCATCTCGACGCCCGCCAACCGCCTGTTGACGGTCATGGTCAAGCTCATGGAGGAGAGCGCAGGCCTCTGAACCACGGGTCCCGGAGCGCCGGGCCGTCATGCGCCGGCGCTCGTTGTCGCCCGCGCTCGCGCCATGCCAAGCTGCCGTCACGCCGCAGACGGCGCCATAAGAAACCACCGGCAGGAAACGACATCCCATGAAGCGCAGATTGTTCTTGAAGGGCGCCGGCCTCGGCGCCGCGGCCGGAATCGCGTCGCCGGCGATTGCCCAGAGCACGCCGACCGTGACCTGGCGCCTGGCGTCGAGCTATCCGAAGTCGCTCGAGACGCTCTACGGCGCCTGCACCCATCTGTCGGAGGCGGTCGCCGGCGTCACCGACGGCAAGTTCAAGATACAGGTCTTCGCGGCCGGCGAGATCGTGCCCGCTCTCCAGGTCGCCGACGCCGTGACCAACGGCACCGTCGAGATGGGCCACTCCGGCTCCTATTTCTACATCGGCAAGGACACCGCCTTCGCCTTCGGCACGGTCATTCCCTGGGGCCCGAACAGCCGCCAGATGCAGGCCTGGCTGTTCCATGCCGGCGGGCTCGAGCTGCTCAACGAGTTCTACGCCAAGTTCAACATCTACAATCTGCCGGCCGGCAACACAGGCGCGCAGATGGGCGGCTGGTTCCGCAAGGAGATCAAGTCGGCGGCCGATCTCCAGGGCCTGAAGATGCGCATCGGCGGTCTGGGCGGCAACGTCCTGCAGAAGATGGGCGTGGTGCCGCAGCAGCTCGGCGCTGGCGACATCTATCCGGCGCTGGAACGCGGCGTGCTCGACGCTGTCGAGTTCGTCGGTCCTTACGACGACGAGAAGCTCGGCTTCGCCCGCGTCGCGCCCTATTACTACTATCCCGGCTTCTGGGACGGCTGTGCAGAGCTAAGCTTCTTCATCAATCTGGAGAAGTGGAACAACCTGCCTCCGACCTATCAGAAGGTGCTCAAGACCTGCGCGATGGCAGCCGGCCACGACATGCAGGCGAAATACGACGCGCTCAACCCGCCCGCCCTGAAGCGGCTGATCGCCGGCGGCGCGCAGCTGCGCCCGCTGCCCAACGACATCCTGAAGGCGAGCTACAAGCACACCAAGGATCTCTACGCCGAGATGTCGGCCGCCAACCCGGCCTTCAAGAAGATCTACGACCACCTCTGGGCCTTCCAGCAGGACAGCACGCGCTACTGGCAGATCTCCGACCTCTCCTTCGACCTGATGTCGGCGACGGCGCTCCAGCAGCGCTGGCAGGACGGCTGAGACAGCCGCCGACGGATTGATCGTTGTCCGGAGACGGCACGACCATCTCCGGACAACGCCGACCGCGCCGGTGCCTTCCTCCGCAAAAAGGAGCTCCAACCGCTGACGACAGGGTCGTAAGCCAACGCCCGTTGGCGACCGCCGCCTCATCGAACTGGATATTGAACATTTTATCCAATTGACAAGCGGACGGTTTGGAGGCCTCCTGCCGCCGGGTCTTCAGGCAGGCCCGAGCAAGCCGGATAGCCACGTGGTCGCGCCCCAATCCCTCCGCTCGCAAAGACCGCTGCTGCGCCAGACCGTCACGGGCGCCACGGTGGCCGAGTTGCGCCGCCGCATCCTCTCCGGAGCCGTCGCCGCAGGCGAAGCACTGCGCCAGGACGCTTTGGCGCGTGAATTCGGCATCAGCCGCATCCCCTTGCGTGAAGCCTTTCATCAGCTCGCGGCGGAGGGGCTGGTCACGCTGCATCCCCATCGCGGCGCCGTCGTCACGGAACTCTCCGCCGCCGACATCGCCGAGCTCTTCGATTTGCGCTCCATGCTGGAGCCGGACCTGATCCGACGCGCTGTGCCCCGGCTGACCGCCACCGATTTCGAACGTGCCGAGACGATCCTGGCCGATTACGCGGCGGCCATCGGCCGGGGCGACCTCGAGGCCTATGGCGAGCTCAACCGAGAATATCATCTCTCCCTCTACCGCGCTTCCGGCCGCGGCCAGACGCTCGAACTGGTGCGTGTCCTTCTCGCCAACACCGACCGCTACACCCGCGTCCAGCTCTCCATGTCGGAGGGCGCCACCGCCCGCGCCAAGCGCGAGCACGCCGCGCTGCTCGATCTCTGTCGCGCGGGCGATGCGGAGGGGGCCGCGCGGCTGACGCATCAGCACGTCATGGCCGTCCGCGAGGATCTGCTGCATCTGCTGGAGCCGGCAGACCCCACCCCAGCTCAGGCTCCCGCGGCCTGAGCACACCCTGCCAGCGCTCGAGACGGATGAACGAGGACGACGGACGATGACGATTGGAGTGGGCGGATCGAGCTTCGAGGCGGAGCTCGCCAAATTGAAACCGATGGCGGACGGCATCGAGCCGATTGCCGTCGCCGAGTTCAAGCAGCGCATCGCCAAGGCGCAGACACTGATGCGCGAGCAGGGTCTCCAGGCGCTCTATCTCGATACCTCGACCAGCCTCGCCTATTTCACCGGCATCCAGCTCGGCCCGAGCGAGCGGCTGCATGGCGCGGTGATCCCGGTCGAAGGTGAGATCGCCTATCTCAGCCCCGCCTTCGAGGAGCCGAAGACGCGCGAATACATGAAGTTCGGTAACGATGTCCGCTGCTGGGAAGAGCATGAGGACCCGACCGAACTGGTGGTCGAGACCATCCGCAGCATGGGCTATGAGAGCGGCCAGGTCGCGCTCGACCCGCAGACCCCGTTCTTCATCGTCGACGGGCTGCGCAAGGCGGGCAACCGCTTCACCTTCACGCAGGGAAGCGCGATCACCGCAACCTGCCGCCAGCTCAAATCGGCCGCCGAGATCGCCCTGATCCAGCGCGCCATGGACATCACCATGGAGGTCCACCGCGCCGCCGCCCGCGCCCTGCAGGTCGGTGTGACGACCGCGCAGGTCAAGGAGTTCCTCGGCCAGGCCCACCGCAAGCTCGGGATGACCGCCTCCTTCGGCGCCGCCCAGTTCGGCGAGGCGACGGCCTATCCGCATGGCGTGCCCCATGAGCAGACGCTGCAGGACGGCGACATGGTGCTCATCGACATGGGAACCAAAGTCGGCGGCTATTGCTCCGACATCACCCGGACCTATGTCTTCGGCGAACCGACGCAGCGCCAGCGCGAGATCTGGAACCTCGAAAAGAAGGCGCAGCTCGCCGGCTTCGCCGCCGCACAGCCCGGCGCTCCCTGCGAGAACGTCGATGTCGCCGCCCGCGGCGTGATCGAGGCGGCGGGTTACGGCCCCGGCTACAAGGTCCCCGGCCTGCCGCACCGCACCGGCCATGGGCTCGGCCTCGACATCCATGAGGAGGCCTACATGGTGAAGGGCAACAAGACGCCGCTGCAGCCCGGCATGTGCTTCTCGATCGAGCCGATGATGTGCATCTACGGCGAGTTCGGCGTGCGCCTCGAGGACATCGCCTACATGACCGAGGACGGCGCGCGCTGGTTCACGCAGCCCGCCCACACCGTCGACGACCCCTTCGCCTGCGAAGCCTGAACCGATCCGCCACCCGACACCCAACAAGAACAAGCGAAGGAAGAAGCAGATGGCTTCGAACATCTTCTCCGGCACGATCCCGGCCCTCATGACGCCCTGCAAAGCGGATCGCACCCCGGATTTCGACGCCCTCGTCCGCAAGGGCCAGGAGTTGGTCGCCGCCGGCATGTCGGCGGTGGTCTATTGCGGCTCGATGGGCGACTGGCCGCTCCTGACCGACGAGCAGCGCATGGAGGGTGTCGCCCGCCTGTGTGAGGCCGGCGTGCCAGTCATCGTCGGCACCGGTGCCCAGAACACCCAGCGCGCCGCCGCCTTCGCCGCCCATGGCAAGCGCGTCGGCGCCAAGGGTCTGATGGTGATCCCGCGCGTGCTCTCGCGCGGCCCCTCCGCCTCGGCCCAGGCCGCGCATTTCGGCGCGATCCTTGAGGCTGCCGGCGGCCTGCCGGCGGTGATCTACAACAGCCCCTATTACGGCTTCGAGACCCGTGCCGATCTTTTCTTCAAGCTGCGCGAGAGCTACCCCAACCTGATCGGCTTCAAGGAGTTCGGCGGCGCCAAGAGCCTGACCTACGCGGCCGAGAACATCACCGGCCAGTCGGAGGACATCACGCTGATGGTCGGCGTCGACACGCAGGTCTTCCACGGCTTCGTCAACTGCGGCGCCAGCGGCGCGATCACCGGCATCGGCAACGTGCTGCCGGAGCCGGTGCTGCGCCTCGTCTCGCTCTGCGAGCAAGCGGCGAAGGGCGATGTCACGGCGCGGGCCAGGGCGCTCGAACTGGACGGCGCGCTCGCCGTGCTCTCGAGCTTCGACGAGGGGCCGGACCTCGTGCTGTTCTACAAGTACCTGATGGTGCTGGAGGGCAACCCGGAATACGAGTTGCACTTCAACGCCTCGGACAGCCTGACCGACGGCCAGAAGCACTACGCCCGCACCCAGCTCGCACTCTTCAAGCGCTGGTATGCGGAGTGGGTGAAGGGCTGACGGAGGCCGAAGCCGTTCGGCGGCGCCAAGGCCGCCGGCTGTCCAGTCAAGCCGTGCGGCGTGTGCCTGCCAAGGGTCGCGACTCGATCCGGTCGCGACCGTTGCGCTTGGCCGCGTAAAGCTGCTCGTCGGCGCAGCCATAGAGCATGTCCTCGTCGACCGGCCCCTTGGCGGTGCAGAGCCCGATCGAGATCGTCGCACGGTCCAGGGCGGGGTGGAGGCTTCGCCAGGGCGCGTGAGCCAGCGCCGCACGAATTGCGAGTCCCGTCCGGTGAGCCTCCGCCAACGAAGCTCCGCCGAGAACCACGCCGAATTCCTCGCCGCCGATGCGGGAAACCAGCCGCCGGGGGCCGCTCGCCTGCTTGGCCACGATCGACCCGATCATCTTGAGACAGGCGTCGCCGACGAGATGGCCGAAGCGGTCGTTGATCGCCTTGAAGTGATCGACATCGATCGCCAGCAGCGACAGCGGTCTGGCGATCCGCGCCTCCGCAGCGAGGAACGCCATGAAGGCGCGCCGGTTGGCGAGGCCTGTCAGCGCGTCGGTGCCTGCGAGCTTCGCCAGCTCGTCGTTGGCCCGCTGCAGAGCCGCCTTCGCCTCGACGAGCTCGATGTGCTGGCGCTTGGCGGCGGTGATATCGGCGTGAGTGAAAAAGCCGATGCCGCCGGTGCCATGACGGGCGATCACCCTCAGCCAGCGCTGGCCGGGCAGCTCGATCTCGAAGGGCGCGCCGTCATAGCGCAGGCCATTGCGAATGGCGGCTCGCCAGGCCCCCGCCGGTGAATCGCCACGCCAGCACCAGGCGATGATGTCGTCGAGCGTGCATCCGACCACGGGCCGGTCCGCGGGCAGGCCATAGAGCTGCCTGAAGGCATCGTTGGCGGCGACGATGCGGTCTGCCGCATCGAGAATGGTCGCCCCGTCGGGAATGAAGGGAAGCGCCTCGAACACGGGCAGCACGAGCTCGGGAACGGCCTCGGTGCGATGCTCGGCATCCAGCCGTTGCCACAACCTGACCCGCCCGCCCTCGGGAGCGCGAAGGGACGAGGCGCGCAGCCGGCGGCCATTGTGAATGAACTCGAAGGGCTGCGTCTGATTCTCGTGGCGCGCGACGCCCTCCGCGATGTAGCGCTCGACGTCGGGCATCTCCTCCGGCGAGAGGCGGCAGCGATAGAACCGAACGAGATTGTCCGCATAGGGCTCGCCGACATAGATCTCGCCGTCATCCTCCGGGAAGAATTGCAGGAACGTGTTGTTCCAGCCGACGGCCTCCAGCCGCGCGTCGTACTCGCAGGCAGCAATGCCGAGCATATCCAGGGAGGCATGCAGATACGGCGATAGGATCATGCCCTTTCATGCGGCACGGGCCTTAACAAGCCGTAAGATGCCCGAGTGCGGGTGACCCTCGCCTTCAGCCGACCTTGCCGTAGCCCGCGAACTTCGCGCTGACCCGCGCCATCTCGGCCTCGTCGAGAATGACTGGATCGAGCCCTGCGGCGAGGATGTCGAGATACTGGCCCGCGAGATTCTCGACCTCCGCCACGATCTGGTGCGCTCCCGCGAGCGAGGCGCCGAGCGCGATGACGCCGTGATTGGCGAGCAGCACCGCCTTGCGCCCCTCCAGAGCCCGCACCGCGTTCTCCGCCAGCTCCGGCGTGCCGAAGGTCGCATAGTCGGCGCAGCGGATGTCGGCACCGCCGCAGAGCGCGATCATGTAGTGGAAGGCGGGAATGCCCCGGCGCGTGCAGGACAGCGCCGTGGCCCGCGGCGAATGCGTGTGCACGATCGCCTGCGCCTCGGGCCGGGCGCGGTAGATCGCGGCATGGAAGGGCCATTCCGAGGACGGCTTGCGCGCGCCCGAGAGCACGGCGCCGTCGAGCGAGAGTTCGATCAGATCCGCTGGCGTCGTCTGCGCATAGGGCAGGCCCGACGGCGTGATCAGGAAGCCAGCCTCCGTCCGCGCCGAGACATTGCCCGATTTCGACGGGCAGAAGCCCGCAACATCGATCGCCTGTGCGACGGCGACGATGCCGGCGCCGAGTTCGTCTCTCGTCATGATCCTGTCCTGCTCACGCTTGCGGCCGGCCCGCCCGCTCGGGAAAAAGCCCGGCCAGCCCTGCCGCGCTCGCCTCGCAGACGCCGCGCTCGGTGATCAGCCCGGTCACGAGCCGGGCGGGGGTGACGTCGAAGGCCGGGTTGGCGGCGTTGCTGCCCGGCGCGACCACGCGGATCGAGCGCACCTCGCCATCCTCCGCCAGCCCGGAGAGATGCGTCACCTCCCGCGCCGACCGCTCCTCGATCGGGATCTCGCGCAGCCCGTCCGACAGGCTCCAGTCGATCGTTGGCGAGGGCAGCGCGACATAGAAGGGCACGCCGTTGTCATGCGCGGCCAGCGCCTTGAGATAGGTGCCGATCTTGTTGGCGACGTCGCCGGTCGCGGTCGTCCGGTCGGTGCCGACGATGACCATGTCCACCTCGCCATGCTGCATCAGATGGCCGCCGGCATTGTCGGCGATCACCGTATGCGGCACGCCATGCGCGCCGAGTTCATAAGCCGTCAGCGCCGCGCCCTGGTTGCGGGGCCGCGTCTCGTCGACCCAGACATGGACGGGAATTCCGGCATCATGGGCGAGATAGATCGGCGCCAGCGCGGTGCCCCAGTCGACGGTAGCAAGCCAGCCGGCATTGCAATGGGTCAGGATGTTGACGGTGGCCCCTTCGGCCTTTTCCGCCGCGATCGAGCGGATCACGCCCAGCCCATGCTCGCCGATCGACCGGCACAGGGCCACGTCCTCGTCGCAGATCAGCGCCGCCTCGGAATAGGCCATCTCGGCACGCCGGCCCGGGTCGAGCGGCTTCAGGACGCGGCCCATTCGGCCGAGCGCCCAGCGCAGATTGACCGCCGTCGGCCGCGTTGCGCCGAGCAGGGTCAGAGCCTCGTCCAGCGCGGTGTCGGACGGATCGGCCCGCATCGCCAGCGCCACACCATACGCCGCTGTCGCACCGATCAGTGGGGCGCCGCGCACGATCATCGACCGGATCGCTTCCGCCGCAGCCTCGGCAGAGGACAGGGTCACCGTCTCGAAGCGGAAGGGCAAACGCGTCTGGTCGATGACGCAGACGCGCCAGCCATCCGGCGCGAGCCAGATCGTGCGGTAATGCTGGCCGTTGATTCTCATGCGGGCGTCAATGCCCACCAAAAGCGACGAGCGTGCGAACCGGCACGCCGAGCCGGCGGACGCGATCGGCGCCGCCGAGATCGGGCAGGTCGACGATGAAGCAGGCGGCGACCACTTCCGCCCCCAGACGCGAGAGCAGGTTCACCGCAGCCTCCGCGGTGCCCCCGGTCGCGATCAGATCGTCGACCAGCAGGACGCGCTCGCCGGGCGAGACGGCATCCTTATGGACCTCGATCTCGTCGGTGCCGTATTCGAGCTCATAGGTGACGCTGACCGTCTCATGCGGCAGCTTGCCCTTCTTCCGCACGGGCACGAAACCGGCCGAGAGCTGATGGGCGACGGCCCCGCCCAGGATGAAGCCGCGCGCCTCGATGCCGGCGATCTTGGCGATCTTCAGCCCGGCGAAAGGCTGCACCAGCTCGTCGACCGCGCGGCGAAAGGCGCGCGCATCCCCCAGCAGCGTGGTGATGTCGCGAAAGACGATACCGGGCTTGGGATAATCCGGGATGGCGCGGATACTGTCGGCGAGTTTCATGATCGTCAGGCCGCTTTCAGGACACGCCCCGCCACGGCGTCGAGCTTGGCGAGCAGAGCGGGGTCGCGCATCGTGGGCGCAGTGATAAGGGCATTGTCGAGCGCGTTGTGCGAGCCGGCGGGACAGGGCACCCGCTCCGCGGGGAAGTCCGCCGCCAGCCGCGCCACCAGGCGCTTCGCCTTGTCGGCGTTGTCATGCAGCACCTTGACCACGGCGGCGACATCGACCGGCCCGTGCTCCTCGTGCCAGCAGTCATAGTCGGTCACCATCGCGACCGTGGCGTAGGTGATCTCGGCTTCGCGGGCGAGCTTGGCCTCCGGCATCGCCGTCATGCCGATCAGGTCGTAGCCCAGCGTCTTGTAGGTCATCGATTCCGCATAGGTCGAGAATTGCGGCCCTTCCATCGTCACCAGCGTGCCGCCGCGCACGAAGGGCAGCCCCGCGGCCGTCGCGGCCTCCGCGATCAGCCCCTGCAGCGCCGGCCCCACGGGATGCGCGACGGAGACATGGGCGACGCAGCCGCGCCCGAAAAAGGAGGAAGCCCTGCCGCTGGTGCGATCGACGAACTGGTCGACCAGCACGAACAGCCCCGGATAGAGCTCGGCCTTGTAAGAGCCGCAGGCCGACAGCGAGACGAGATCGGTCACCCCGGCCCGTTTCATCACGTCGATATTGGCGCGGTAGTTGATCTCCGACGGCGGGATCGCATGGCCGCGGCCATGGCGGGGCAAGAACACGATCCGGGTTCGCCCCATCCGGCCGATGCGGAGCACGTCGGACGGCTCGCCCCAGGGGCTCTCGATCCGCTCCTCGCGCAGATCGCTCAACCCCGGCAGGTCGTAGATGCCCGACCCGCCGATGATTCCCAGAACCGCTTCGCTCATCTCGATATCCCTGCTGCCGAGCGGGACTGTGCCGCGCGGCCGCCGCCGCTTCAAGCGGCGGCACCAACGAAAAAGGCCCCGTCGCCGGGGCCTTCTGCGGAAGCGGATTGGATCAGTGGGCGGGCGTGCCGTCGGGCATGCGCGACCAGATCTTCTTCTTCGTGTAGTAGAGCAGCCCGCCGAAGATCAGCAGGAACAGCATGACCTGCAGGCCGAGACGCTTGCGCGCCTCGAGATGCGGCTCCGCGGCCCACATCAGGAACGCCGTGACGTCCTTGGCGTACTGCTTGGCCGTCTCCGGGACCTGCGGCTGACCGTCCGGCCCCTTCGGGAACTCGACCTGGCCATCGTTCAGCACGTTCGGCATCGCGATCAGGTGACCGGGCATATAGGTGTTGTAGTACTGGCCCGGCTGCAGGGTGACACCCTCCGGCGGCGGATCCTTGTAGCCCGTCAGCAGCGCCGCGATGTAGTCCGGCCCCTGCTCCTGATACTGGGTGAAGATGTCGAAGACGAAGCGCGGGAAACCACGCTCATAGGTCCGCGCCTTGGCCAGAACCGACATGTCGGGCGGGTAGGCGCCGCCATTGGCCGAGCGCGCCGCCTGCTCGTTCGGGAAGGGCGACGGGAAGGCGTCGGCCGGGCGGCCGGGCCGCTCGAACATCTCGCCGGCCTCGTTGGGGCCGTCCTTGATCTGGTAGGTGGCGGCCAGGGCCGTGACCTGGCCGGGCGTGAACTCCGGCCCGCCCGGCTGCGACAGGTTGCGGAACTTCAGCAGCGAGGCGCTGTGGCAGTTCGCGCAGACCTCCTTGTAGATCTTGTAGCCGCGCTGCAGCTGCGCGCGGTCGAACTTGCCGAAGGGCCCGGAGAACGACCAGCTCAGCGCCGGCGGCTCGACACGCTCGCCAGCGGCCTGGGCGGTGAGCGGCAGCGCTGCGAGCAGGAGACCGACAGCGGCCGAACGAACCAACATCTTGCTCATGATTCGTCTCAGCCCTTGGCGTTGGGTTCGGCGGCGACGGCGCTGCCCATGCGAGCACCCGATCCGCCCTGGAGCGAGCCGAGCACGGAATCGGCGATCGAATTCGGCAGCGCCTTCGGCCGTTCGAACAGGCCGACGACGAACAGCGCCACGAAGTAGCCGAAATAAAGCACCGTGAAGATCTGCGAGGCGATGACATAGCCGCCTTCCGCCGGCATGGCGCCGAGCCAGCCAAGGCCGATGCAGACCACGACGAAGGCCCAGAAGAGCTGGCGGGCGATCGGGCGATAGCTCATCGACTTGACCTTGGAGCTGTCGATCCAGGGCAGGAAGGCCAGAACGACGATGGCCGCACCCATGGCGATGACACCGCCGAGCTTGTCGGGAACGGCGCGCAGGATCGCGTAGAAGGGCAGGAAATACCACTCCGGGACGATATGCGCAGGCGTCACGGCCGGGTTGGCCGGGATGTAGTTATCGGCATGGCCGAGGAAGTTCGGGGTGTAGAACACGAAATAGGAGAACACGAAGATGAAGCACACCATCGCGAACAGGTCCTTGACCGTCGCATAGGGCGTGAACGGCACGGTGTCCTTGGCGACGTTCTTCACCTCGACGCCGGTCGGGTTGTTCTGGCCGACATGGTGCAGCGCCCAGACGTGGAGGATGACCACGCCGAAGATCATGAACGGCAGCAGGTAGTGCAGCGAGAAGAAGCGGTTCAGCGTCGGATTGTCGACCGAGTAGCCACCCCACAGGAAGGTCACGATCGTCTCGCCGATGACCGGCAGCGCCGAGAACAGGTTGGTGATGACGGTGGCGCCCCAGAAGGACATCTGGCCCCAGGGCAGCACGTAGCCCATAAAGGCGGTGGCCATCATCAGCAGCAGGATGACGACGCCCAGGATCCAGAGCACCTCGCGCGGGGCCTTGTAGGAGCCGTAATAGAGACCGCGGAAGATGTGGATGTAGACCGCCAGGAAGAACATCGAGGCGCCGTTGGAATGCAGATAGCGCAGCAGCCAGCCGTAGTTCACGTCGCGCATGATGTGCTCAACGGAGTTGAACGCCATCGTCGCATGGGGCGTGTAGTGCATCACCAGGATCACGCCGGTGACGATCTGGGCCACCAGCATGAACACCAGGATGCCGCCGAAGGTCCAGAAATAGTTCAGGTTGCGCGGCACCGGATAGGATACCGCCGAATCATGCGCGAGGCGGATGATCGGCAGGCGCGCATCGAGCCAGCGCTCGAAACCTGTCTTCGGGACGTAGGAGCTATGACCACTCATGCGGATTGCCTCGGGGCTGTCTCGTACAGGCGGGATCGGGGCGAGCGGAACGCTCAGCCGATCCGGATCTTGGTGTCGGCGCTGAACGCGTAGGGCGGGATCGGCAGGTTGAGCGGCGCCGGGCCCTTGCGGATGCGGCCCGACGAATCGTAGTGCGAGCCGTGGCAGGGGCAGAACCAGCCGTCGAAATCGCCCTTCGGATCGCCGGGCGCGTTGCCCAGCGGCACGCAACCGAGATGGGTGCAGTTGCCGTAGACGACGAGGAACTGCTCGTGGCCCTGCTTGACGCGGGCCTGGTCGGGCTGCGGATCGGGCAGCGTGGCGACATTGACCGCGCGGGCCTCGTCGATTTCCTTCTTGGTGCGGTGACGCACGAAGATGAGCTTGCCGCGCCAGAACAGCTTGATCGCCTGGCCTTCCGCGATCGGGGCGAGATCGAGATCGATCGGCGCACCGGCGGCGACCGTCTGCGCGTCCGGCGCGAGCTGGCTGACCAGCGGAACGACGACGGCGCCGAGGCCGACGGCACCGGCCGCGCCGGTGGCCAGCATCAGGAAATCGCGGCGGGTGGTTTCGGTCGGTTTCGTATCGGTCGCGTTCGCCACGATCCAATCCTCTAAAACGTCAGTCGAGTTTTGGAAGAACTCGAAATTGCAACCCGGCGCCGTGTTTAGGCGCGCGTCGTCACGGCCGCAATGCGGCGGCGCGTCACTGCGCGCTCTTTGGCATGCAGATTGGACGAAGTCTACTGTTGGAGGCCATGCGCCGGTGCATGGCCCGCGCCCGTCGGCAAGGGGTTCAGGCCGGCAGCGTTTCGTTGTCCGCCGCAGCGAGGAAACCACCCGACTGGCGCGACCACAGCCGCGCATAGAGGCCCGCCCGCCCGACCAGCTCCGCATGGGTTCCGACATCGACGATCCGGCCCTTGTCGAGCACGATCAGCCGGTCGAGCGCGGCGATCGTCGACAGCCGATGGGCGATGGCGATAACGGTCTTGCCCTGCATCAGCGCGGTGAGCTGCTCCTGGATCGCCGCCTCCACCTCCGAGTCCAGCGCCGAGGTCGCCTCGTCGAGGATCAGGATCGGCGCGTCCTTGAGCAGGACGCGGGCGATCGCGATGCGCTGGCGCTGACCGCCCGAAAGCTTCACGCCGCGCTCGCCGACGCGCGAATCGAAGCCGCGGCGCCCGTCCTGATCGCTGAGGCTCTGGACAAACTCATGAGCCGAGGCCTGGCGCGCCGCCTGCGCGATCTCGTCCGGCGTCGAGCCGATCCGCCCATAGGCGATGTTGTCGCCGATCGAGCGATGAAGCAACGAATTGTCCTGCGTCACCATCCCGATCTGGGCCCGCAGCGAGTCCTGCGTGACATGGGCGATGTCCTGCCCGTCGATCAGGATGCGCCCGCCCTCGAGCGGGTAGAGCCGCAGCAGCAGGTTCACCAGCGTCGACTTGCCGGCGCCCGATGGCCCGACCAGGCCGATCTTCTCGCCCGGTCGGATCTCCAGATCGAGCCCCTCGAACAGCCCGCCGCTCTTGCCGTAGTTGAAACGGACGCCCTCGAAGCTGACCGCGCCGCGCTCGACCACGAGAGCGGTCGCGTCGGGCGCATCCGTCAGGTCGTGCGGCTTGGCGATCGTCTCCATGCTCTCCTGCACCGCGCCGATGTTCTCGAACACCCCGCGCACGAGATGGATCAGCCAGCTCGACATCTGGACGAGGCGCAGAACGAGGCCGATCGAAGCCGCGACCGCGCCCGGCGTCATGGCGCCCTGGCTCCAGAGCCAGAGGCTGAGCCAGGCCGTCACCACCACCAGCAGGCTGTTCATCGTCTGCAGGACGACGCTGACGCCGGTGATCAGCCGGGACAGGTTGAGGAACGCCGTGTTCCAGCGCGCCAGCGACTCGCGCACGGCCGAGCGCTCGGCATCGGCCCGGGCGAACAGCTTCACCGTCAGGATGTTGGTATAGGCATCGACGATCCGCCCCGTCGTCGAGGAGCGGCCGAGCGAGTTGGCCTCGGAGCGACTCTTGGCGCGCGGCACGAAATAGATCAGCAGCGCTACATAGGCCCCGAGCCAGACCAGCACCGGCAGCGCCAGCCACAGCGAGGTCGCCCCGAAGAAGCCGATCGCGACGGAAGCGAAGATCAGCGCGTACCAGAGATCGTCGATGACCTCGATCGTCGCGCCGCGGATCGACTGCCCCGCCTGGATAACGCGGGAGGAGAGGCGCCCGGCGAAATCGTTTTGGAAATAGCCCAGCGCATGGCCGAGCGTGTAGACATGGTTGCGCCAGCGGATCTGGTTGGTGACCTGCGGCACCACGACCTGATCGACGATGGCGTGGTTGGCGAAATAGATGAGCGGCCGCACCACGACCACGAGAAACGCCGCCCCCGCCAGCAGCCAGCCATGGTCGCGGAAGATCGTCTCGGGCGTCTGGGTCGCCAGCAGGTCGACGAACCAGCCGACCATCAGATACATCGCCGCCTCGATGCCGCTGAAGCCGAGGCCCGTCAGCATGACGAGGAACAGCCAGCCCTTCGCATCCTTGATGTGATGCCACATGAAGGGCCAGACACCGCGAGGCGGTGTCTCGCGTTCGTCGAAGGGGGCGAAGACGTCGATCCGGCTCTCGAGCCAGCGGAACAGCGGGGTGAACATGTCCGCCCTCCTCTGGACCGGCATGGCGACAAAATCGGGGCGGGATCAGCGGCGCGGCCGGCCCGGGCAGGCAGCCGATATGGCGTGCGCCTCAGCGAATTGCCAGCCTCGCTCGCGCATGCTTGCCGCCTGCGCCGTCCTTGACGCATCCCGTGCCGTCACCCCATGACAGCAGCAGGATGACGGCGACCGAAGAAACAGCTTCTGCGACGGGTCGGGCGCCGCTGCGCCTCGCCCTCTACCACCCCGACATTCCCCAGAACACCGGCACGATAATCCGCATGGCCGCCTGTCTCGGCGTCGCCGTCGACATCGTCGAGCCTGCGGCTTTCGACGTCTCCGACCGGCATTTCCGCCGCTCGGGGATGGATTATCTTGAGCGCGCCACCGTGACCCGCCACGCCTCCTTCGCTGCCTTCGAGCGCTGGCGCCGCGGCTCTGGACACCGCTTGATCCTGGCGGAGACCGACGGGCAAACCCGCCATCTCGACTTCGCCTTCGCCCCCGGCGACATCGTCATGCTCGGCCGGGAATCGGCCGGCGTGGCGCCGGAAGTCTATGCCGCCGCCGATGCGGTGGTGCATGTGCCCATGCTGGCGGGGCTGCGCTCGCTCAACGTCGCGATTGCAGGCGCGCTGGTTCTGGGCGAAGCCTTGCGGCAGATCGGCGGCTTCCCGGCACCGCTCCGGGCCGACGACCACGAACGACAAGACCAGACAGGGTGAGGAGACGGGGATGACCGACCACAAGGCCGCCACCGCGGCGCCGAGCGACCCCGCCGCGCTGGAGAAGGCCGAGGCGATGAAGCCGCGCGCCAAGGCCTGGTTCGAAACGCTGCGGGACCGCATCTGCGCCGCCTTCGAGGCGATCGAGGCCGAGGCGACCGGCCCCTTCCCACCCGAGGCGAACGCGCCCGGCCGCTTCGTTCGCACGCCCTGGCAGCGCAACAACCATGACGGCGCGCCGGGAGGCGGCGGCGTCATGTCGATGATGAGCGGACGCGTCTTCGAGAAGGTCGGCGTCCATGTCTCGACCGTCTACGGCACCTTCCAGCCCGAATTCGCCGGGCAGATCCCGGGGGCGGCGGAGGACCCGCGCTTCCATGCCACCGGCATCTCGCTGATCGCCCATCCCTGGAACCCGCACGCGCCGACCGTGCACATGAACACGCGTTTCGTCGTCACCACCAAGCCCTGGTTCGGCGGCGGCGCAGACCTCACCCCGGTGCTGAATGCGCGTCGCAACCAGGACGATCCCGACGCCATCGCCTTCCATGCCGCGATGCGCGGGCCCTGCGAGCGCCATGCGCCGATCGCCGACTACCCGCGCTTCAAGGCCTGGTGCGACGAGTACTTCCACCTGAAGCATCGTAACGAGCCGCGCGGCATCGGCGGCATCTTCTACGATTATCTCTGGTCGGGCGATCCCGACGGCGACCTCTCCTTCACGCAGGCCGTGGGCGAGGCTTTCCTCGCCGCCTATCCGCCGATCCTGCGCGCCAACATCGGCAAGTCCTGGAGCGCGGCCGAGCGCGAGGAGCAGCAGATCCGCCGCGGCCGCTATGTCGAGTTCAACCTGCTCTACGACCGCGGCACGATCTTCGGCCTGCGCACCGGAGGCAATGTCGACTCGATCCTGTCCTCGATGCCGCCGACGGTGCGCTGGCCCTGAGCGAGGGCTGCTTCAATCCGCCCCTCGTCCGGAGGCTGAGGATCGGAGGGCCTCTTCCAGAAACCGCGATTGCGCGGCTTCGTCGGACGGGGCCCCGCCATCGATCCAGGTGGATCGCGCCGCCGCCAGCACCTGCCCGATCCGAGGCCCGGCCGGGACGCCGAGCGCGATCACGTCCCGCCCCGTCGGCAGAAAGGGTGGCGTGCGGGCCAGGTCGGCGATCATCGCTTGAGCCCGCCCGGCAGCCTCCGCGCCCCGCCCCGCCAGCAGCACGAGCCCGGCAGCAACCGCGTCCTGGCCGATCCGGTGGGCGAGATGGCGCAGCTGCGCCAGTGTCCCGGCCGTAGCCCGGCCCGACAGCCCCTCCAGCGCCAGCGCGATCCGCTCGATCCGGTCGAACTCCTCGTTCGACAGACGCAACGCCTCGCGCAGATGCAGCGCATCCTCCCGCACGCCGACGGCGAGCGCCGCCAGCCGGAAGGCGGCGAAAACGCCTTCGCCCCCGCCCTCGGCCACGGCCTCGAACCGCGTCAGATGCGGCACGCGGCCGATCATCGGCATCAGGAGCCCGGCCTCGGCCATGGCCCGCAGGGCTGGAGCCGCGCCCGGCGCCACCAGAAGCTTCATCAGCTCGGCGCGCACACGCTCGCGCGACAGCCCCGCCAGCCCATCCCGCCCCGCGATGCAGGCCCGGACGCCTTCGGCATCGGGCGCACCCCTCCCGTAGCGGGCGTGAAAGCGAAAGAACCGCAGGATACGAAGATAGTCCTCGCGAATGCGCGTCGCCGCGTCTCCGATGAAGCGGATGCGCCGCGCGGCGAGATCGGCGAGCCCACCGCAGGGATCGTGGACGACCCCGGCCCGGTCGAGCGAGAGCGCATTGACCGTGAAGTCGCGCCGCCGCGCATCCGCCTCGAAATCGCGCCCGAAGCGGACCGTCGCGTGCCGGCCGTCGGTCTCGACATCCTCGCGCAGCGTCGTGACCTCGAAGGGTGCCCCTTCGACGATCAGCGTGATCGTGCCGTGCTCGAGCCCCGTCGGCACGACCTTGAAGCCGGCCTCGCGGCCGCGCCGCATCGTCTCCTCCGGCAGGGCCGTCGTGGCCAGATCGACATCGCCGACGGCCTCGCCCAGCAGCAGGTCACGCACGGCGCCGCCGATGATGCGCGCCTCTTCCCCATTCCGGTCGAGAACGGCCAACAGCCGGGAGAGCGCGGGCCGTGCCAGGAAAGCGGCGATCCGCGCCTCCGGCAGGGTCATTTGAAGCGGCCCGGCACCAATTGCCCGTTCTCCATATGCGGCGGCTCATAAGCGCCGGTCGCGCGCGGCGCCGTCCAGCCGCCATAGGCGACGAGCGCGATCGCCAGCGCGAGCCCGACGATCGACAGCCAGAAGAGATGTCGGCTCCAATGCTCGACATCGAACGGGTTTCGCCGCTTGACGATGAGGTAGCCGGCGAAGACGCAGAAGGGCAGGACGAAGAGAAGCACCTCTTCGATGATCGAGCGCAGCATGGCCTTGATCGTCCAGTCCTGTTCAGCCCGAAAGCCGCTCGTAGAGATTGCGGATCATTCCGGCGGTGGCGCCCCAGATATAGCGATCCCCGAACGGCATCGCATAGTAGGTGCGGTAGAGCCCCTGCCACTCGCGGCCCTCGCGCCGGTGATTGGCCGGGTCGAGCAGGAAGGACAAGGGCGTCTCGAAGGCCTCGTCCACCTCATGGGCGTTCAGCGTGAGCGAGAAGGGCGGCTCGACCAGCGCGACCACCGGCACGATCCGGTAGCCGGTCCCGGTCAGATAGGCATCGAGGAAGCCCAGCGTCCGCACCCGCTCGCGCGGCAGGCCGATCTCCTCCTCCGCCTCGCGCAGCGCCGTCACCACCGGCGAACCGTCCACGGCATCCACCCGCCCACCTGGAAAGGCGACCTGCGCCGAATGGCTGCGCAGGGTCGCCGCGCGCTGCGTCAAAAGCACGGTCGGCCCCTCCGGCCGGGGCACGACGCCGATCAGCACGGCGGCCGGAATGGCGACCTTTTCATCCGGCGGCCGGATCGGGTGCGGCTGGTCGTCGTGATCGCCGCGCGGCCGCGCGATCAGATCGCCCAGTTGCGGCGGCTCGGGCCGCAGCCGGCGCTGCGCCAGCTCGGCGAACTGATCGGCCGTCAGATCCAGAGCCTGCATCACAAACCGTCGATCTCGCTCGCCGGACAAGCCGGATGGAACAGCCCGCCCGCTGCCACGCCGAACTGGGCCAGGCCGTCGATCTCGTGCACTTCGCCCAGCGCCAGCAGATCATAGGTCAGCGCCCGCGTCAGCCGCGCCCAGAGCCCGCGCCGGACATGGACATAGGGTTTGAGCCCGTCGCCCTTCGCCTCGCGCTCGAAGCGAATCGGATGCTCCGGCCCGACCTGCACGAGATCGTCGACCTGGGTGCGGAAACCGATGCTGCGACTGTCTCCCTCCCCCTCGACCGCCATCTCGACCGCCTGGAAGGGCGCATCCTCGACCGTGATCCCGAGCTTTTCGACCGGAGTCACGAGAACGTAATCGTCGCCGTCCTTCCGCAGAACCGAGGAAAACAGCTTGACGAGCGCCGGCCGGCCGATCGGCGTGCCGCGATAGAACCAGGTCCCGTCCGCAGCGATCTTCATGTCGATATGGCCGCAGAAATCGGGATTCCACCGCTCCACGGGCGGAATTCCGCGCGTGTTTCCGGCCTGGAGCGCGGCCATCAACCGCTCCATCGCGCCGCCCGTGTCGCTCATCGGGCGCTCTTGCCGTGCCGCCTGCGGCATAGTGGTTGCATCGTCATCCCTGCCTTGAACTCCACATAATCGTGAAGCCGAGTTCTGTGCACCGCGTCATTCCGCCCTTGAGCCGGCATGACGCCCCGTCCACACTCAACGGCTCCGGCCGTTGCAAGGTTGCGGGACAGCGGATGGTGCGGAGCCGAGGGTGAAGGAGATCGACATGGTGGCGCAAGCCCAGGCCCTGGAAGCCAATCCCCCCATCAGCCTGGATACCGGCATTGTCGAGGCGGCGGAAGCCGCGCTGGGCGCCATCGGGGCCGCCCGCACCGAGATCGGCCGGGTCATCTTCGGCCAGCAGAAGGTCGTCGATCTTTCGCTGATCACGCTTCTGGCCGGTGGCCACGGCCTGCTGGTCGGCGTGCCTGGCCTCGCCAAGACCAAGCTCGTCGAGGCGATGGGCAACGTGCTCGGCATGAGCGCACGCCGCGTCCAGTTCACGCCCGACCTGATGCCATCCGACATCCTCGGCTCCGAGGTTCTCGACGAGAGCGCCGACGGCAAGCGCCACTTCCGCTTCATCAAGGGCCCGGTCTTCGCCCAGCTCCTGATGGCCGACGAGATCAACCGCGCCTCGCCCCGCACCCAGTCGGCGCTGCTGCAGGCGATGCAGGAGCATCACGTCACCGTCGGCGGCGAGCGCTACGATCTCCCCGCCCCCTTCCATGTGCTGGCGACGCAGAACCCGATCGAGCAGGAGGGCACCTATCCCCTGCCCGAGGCGCAGCTCGACCGTTTCCTGCTCGAGATCGACGTCGCCTATCCCGATCGCGAGGCCGAGCGCCGCATCC
Source organism: Methylobacterium sp. CCH7-A2 (assembly GCF_001557075.1). Classification (NCBI taxonomy): domain Bacteria; kingdom Pseudomonadati; phylum Pseudomonadota; class Alphaproteobacteria; order Hyphomicrobiales; family Methylobacteriaceae; genus Methylobacterium; species Methylobacterium sp. CCH7-A2. Next base: position 9,715 of record NZ_LSKN01000226.1, on the reverse strand, counting down.
TGCTCGAGACCACCGGCGCCTCCGAGCATAAGCCGGCGCAGGCGATGACGGCGGAGACGCTGATGTCGACGCAGCGGCTGGTGCGCCGGCTGCCCGTCGGCGACGCGGTCGTCGATGCGATTCTCGATCTCGTCCGCTCCGCCCGCCCCGGTGAGGGCAGCGACAATGCGATCACCGAGAAGCTCGCCTGGGGTCCCGGGCCCCGCGCCAGCCAATCGCTGACGCTGGCCTGCCGTGCCCGCGCGCTCGTCGAAGGCCGGCTCGCGCCCTCCGTCGACGACGTCGCCGCCCTGGCCATCCCCGTGCTCAAGCACCGCGTCGCGCTGACCTTCGCCGCCCGCGCCGATGGCGAGACGGTCGAGGGCATCATCGGCAAGCTCGTCGAGCGATTGGGATAAGGGCGGAGAGGGATGCTGCGCACGCGCGTTCTCGGATCGGCCGAACGACAGCCTGCGAGGCCGGTCGTCACCGCCTCGCTCGATCTGGCGGCGCGCCTGCCCCGGCTGATCCTCGAGGCGCGGCGCGTCTCCGCCAGCCTGCACGGCATCCATGGACGCCGCCGGGCGGGTCCAGGCGAGACCTTCTGGCAGTACCGCCCGCTCGTCACCGGCGAATCCTCCTCGCGCATCGACTGGCGCCGCTCGGCCCGTGATGGCCACCTCTTCGTCCGCGAACGCGAATGGGAGGCTTCGCACGCGATCTGGCTCTGGATCGATCGTTCCGCCTCGATGGGTTTCGCCTCCTCTCTGGCGCTGGCTTCGAAGGTCGATCGCGCGCTGATCGCGGGATTTGCGCTGGCCGAGACGCTGGTCGATGGCGGCGAGCGCGTCGGCCATCTCGGGCTAACCCGGGCGCTGGCCTCGCGCCGCATCGTCGAGACGCTGGCCCAAGCAATCCTGGCCGACGCGAAGGGCGCCGATCTCGATCTGCCCCCGGACGCGCCGCTGCCGCGTCTGGCCGATGCGATCATCATCACGGACGGGCTCTCGCCCGCCGATTCGCTCGCCCGCCGCATCGCCACCCTCGCCTCTTCCGGCGCCCGCGGCCATGTCCTGCTGATCGCCGACCCGATCGAGGAAACCTTCCCCTTCACCGGGCAGGCCGAACTCTTCGATCTCGAGGACGGGCTCTCGCTGCGCGTCGGCGATGCCGGCTCCTGGGGCGCCGAGTACCGCCAGCGGCTGGAGGCCCATCGCGATGCGATCCGCGAGGCCTGCCGCAAGGCGGGCTGGACGCTGACGCTCCACCGCACCGACCGGCCGGCGAGCGAGGGCGTGCTGCGGGTCGCGAGCCTCGTCGCGGCCTCACGCGGAAGCGGGAGATAGCCGGTGCTGAGCTCGCTCCCCCTCGCCTTCTCCGCCCCGCTCGCGCTGGCCGCGCTCGCGCTGCTGCCCGCGCTCTGGCTGATCCTGCGGGTCACGCCGCCGCGGCCGCGCCGGATCGACTTTCCGCCGCTCAAGATCATGGCCGACCTGGTCGCCAAGCGCGAAATGCCGGCACATACGCCATGGTGGCTGCTCGCTTTGCGCATGCTGGTCGCGGCACTCGCGATCCTCGCCGTGGCCGGCCCCGTCTGGAACCCGCCGCGCGATTCGGCCCCCCTGCGCGGCCCGATGCTGCTCATGATCGACAACGGCTTCGGTGCCGCCGTCGACTGGCCTGAACGCCTGCTCGTGGCGGAGTCCCGCGTCGCTGCCGCAGCCCGCGAGGGCCGACCGGTCGCCCTGCTCGGCCTCGCCGAAAACCCCGCCGAGATCACGCTGTCCGAGCCGCGCGCGGCGCTGGACCGGCTGCGCGCCTTTGCTTTGCAGCCGCATGCTCCGGACCGTGGCGCGCATCTGCCACGGATCGAGGCCTTCCTGCGCACCGCCCCGGAGGCCGAGATCGTCTGGGTGGCGGATGGCCTCTCCATCACCGATGACGGCGCCTTCCTGGCCCGGCTGAGGCAGGAGGCCGGCAATGGCCGGCTCTCGATCCATGCCGGACCCATCGACCAGCTCGCCCTGACTGCGCCCGAGAATCTCGCCGGGGCGCTGGCCGTGAAGGTGCTGCGGCCGACCACCGGCGCCGCCGCCAGCGGCCTCGTCCGTGCGCTCGATCTCAAGGGCCTGCCGCTCGGCGATGCGCCTTTCGTCTTCGAGGGGTCCGCACTGCAGACCACGGCCCGCCTGACCTTGCCGATCGAGGTCCGCAACGCGGTCTCCCGGCTCGAGATCGTCGGCGAGCGCAGCGCCGGCGCGGTCGCGCTGCTCGACGACCGCTCCAAGCGCCGCCGCGTCGGCATCGTCTCGGGCGCGACCACCGATACGGCGCAGCCGCTGCTCTCGCCGACCTACTATGTCTCGCGTGCGCTCCAGCCCTTCGCCGAGATCCGCGAGCCGCGGCCGGGCTCGACCGACCCCGTCGGCGAATTGCTGGCGCAGAACCTCTCGGTGCTGGTGCTGGCCGATATCGGCGCGCTCGATCCCGATACGGCCGGCAAGATCAACGCCTTCATCCAGCGCGGCGGCGTGCTGCTGCGCTTCGCCGGCGCGCGCCTCGCCGCGGCCTCGGACGAGCTGACGCCCGTGCGCCTGCGGCGGGGCGGCCGCACGCTCGGCGGCGGCCTCTCCTGGGAAACGCCGCGCAAGCTCGCCGCCTTCACCCGCGAGAGCCCCTTCTTCGGCGTGCCGATCAGCGACGATGTCCGGGTCACCCGCCAGATCCTGGCCGAGCCCGAGGCCGATCTCTCGCGCAAGACCTGGGCGGCGCTGGAGGACGGTACGCCCGTCGTCACCGGCGAGCGCCGCGGCGACGGCATGATCGCGATGATGCACGTCACGGCGGACACGACCTGGTCGAACCTGCCGCTGTCGGGGCTCTTCGTCGAGATGCTCCGGAAGATCGTCGGCCTGTCTGGCACCGGCCCGGCTGAGCCCCAGGGAGAGGATGCCCGCGTGGAGACGCTGTCACCGACCCGCGTGCTCGACGGCACCGGCGGCTTCCGCAGCCCGCCCGCCACGGCGCAGCCGGTGGCGCGCAGCTTCACCGGCCGCGCCACCCTCGCCCATCCGCCCGGCATCTACGGCCCCGCCGACGGCTCGCTCGCAGTCAACACGCTGAACCCGACGGATACGCTGCGCGCGATCGACCTCGCCGCGCTCGGTGCGCCGATCCTGCCGGTCGACAAGCCGGTCGCGCTCGACATCCGCCCGCAGCTGCTCGTGCTGGCACTGCTGCTGCTGATCGCCGACACGCTGGCGACGCTCTGGCTCGGCGGCCGCCTGAACTTCGCCCGCAAGGCCCGCCGCGCCGCCCCCGCCGCCATCCTCCTGGCCCTGGCGCTGAGCGCCGGCATGCTCCTCCCGGGAGTGGCGCAGGCCCAGGCGCCTGCGGCGACGCCTGCGCCGGACCAGCGCCCGCCGATCCCGCGCGAGCTCTTCGCGGCCGGGGCGGTGACCCGCCTGGCCTATGTCGTCACCGGCGACCGCGCGGTCGACGAGATGTCGAAAGCCGGGCTCGCCGGACTCAATGTCGTGCTGGGTGCGCGGACCGCGCTCGAGCCGGGCGAGGCCGTCGGCGTCAATGCCGACCGCGACGAACTCGCCTTCTTCCCCGTCCTGTACTGGCCGATCGTCGCTGGGCGGCCGATCCCGTCCTCGGAGACGCTGCGCAAGCTCGAAGCCTACATGAAGGGCGGCGGTCTGGTGATCTTCGACACCCGCGACGCCATGAGCGCGCGGCCGGGCGGCGGCACGACGCCCGAGGGCGACCAGCTCCGGCGCATGCTGCAGACGCTCGACATTCCCGAGCTCGAGCCGATCCCGCGTGACCACGTCCTGACCAAGACCTTCTACATCCTCGACGGCTTTGTCGGGCGCTATGACAGCGGCACGACCTGGGTCGAGATCCTGCCGCCCGCTGGCGCGGACGGCCGCCGCCCGGCGCGGGCCGGCGACAACGTCTCGCCCATCGTCATCACCTCCAACGACCTCGCCTCGGCCTGGGCCGTTAACCGCCGCGGCGAACCGCTGGTGCCGCTCTCGGGCTCGGATCCGCGCCAGCGCGAAATGGCGCTGCGGGCCGGCGTCAACCTCGTGATGTACGCCCTCACCGGCAACTACAAGGCCGACCAGGTCCATGTCCCGGCCCTGCTCGAAAGGTTGGGCCAGTGAGGGGTGCGCCAACCGTTCAACAGCTGCGGGGGCGTAGCGACAGGACCTTGATCTGATGTGGAGCCTCTCCTTCGCGCCGCTCATCCCGCTGCCGCTGCTGATCGGCCTCAGCATGCTGGCCGCGCTGGCGGCGGGCGCGGCGATCGTGCTCGCCGGCAGAAGCGCGATCCTGCGCGCGCTCGCGCTCGTCGTGCTGACGGTGACACTGGCCGACCCGTCGCTCGTCTTCGAGGACCGCGAGCCGGTGAAGGACGTCGTCTCCGTCGTCGTGGACCGCTCCGCCTCGAATCGCCTGAGCGACCGCTCGGCCCAGTCCCAGGCCGCCCAGGCCGAGATCGAGCGCCAGTTGCGCGGCATCGGCAATGTCGAGTCCCGCATCGTCGAGGTCCGCGACGCCCAGGGCTCGGGCGACGGCACGCGGCTGTTCGAGGCGCTGGCGGCGAGCCTCGCCGACGTGCCCTCCGAGCGTGTGGCCGGCGCCATCGTCGTCACCGACGGCCTCGCCCATGACACGCCGCCGACGGCGGAAGCGCTGGGCCTGCGCGCGCCGCTCCATGTCCTGACCACGGGCCGCGAGCGCGAGATCGATCGCCGCATCGTGCTGGTGGATTCGCCGCGCTTCGGCATCGTCGGCAAGGATCAGACGGTAAGGCTGCGCGTGCTCGAGAAGGGGGGGCCCGGCCGCGCCGCCCTCACCGTTCGGCGCGACGGCGAGATCATCGCCCGCCGTGAGGTCTCGGTCGGCCAGACGGTCTCGCTGCCGGTCCGCATCGACCGCGGCGGCCCCAATGTCATCGAAATCGAGGCGGCCCCGCTCGACAACGAGCTGACGCTCGCCAACAACCGCGCCGTCATCACCATCGAGGGCGTGCGCGACAAGCTGCGCGTGCTGCTGGTCTCGGGCGAGCCGCATCCGGGCGAGCGCACCTGGCGCAACCTGCTCAAGGCCGACGCCAATATCGACCTCGTCCATTTCACCATCCTGCGCCCGCCGGAGAAGCAGGACGGCACACCGATCAACGAGCTGTCGCTGATCGCCTTCCCGACGCGCGAGCTGTTTCAGGTCAAGATCAAGGAATTCGACCTGATCATTTTCGACCGCTACGCCAACCAGTCCATCCTGCCGCTGGTCTATTTCGACAACATCGTCCGCTATGTCCGCGAGGGCGGCGCGCTGCTGATCGCGGCCGGTCCGGAATATGCCGGCGCCCAGTCGCTGGCGCGCACGCCACTCGGCCAGATCCTGCCCGCGATCCCGGACGGCTCGGTGATCGACGAGGCCTATCGGGCCCGCGTCAGCGAGCCCGGCAAGCGCCATCCCGTGACGCGCGACCTTCCGGGCTCGGAGGTCGAGCCGCCGCAATGGGGCGAGTGGCTGCGCATGGTCGGCGCCCGGGCCCGCACCGGCTCTCCGGTGATGACCGGCCCTGGCGAACGCCCGCTGCTGATGCTGGCGCGCGAGCAGAAGGGCCGCGTCGCGCTCTTCCTGTCGGATCATGCCTGGCTCTGGGCCCGCGGCTTCCGCGATGGCGGCCCGCATCTCGACCTGCTGCGCCGGCTCGGCCATTGGCTGATGAAGGAACCCGATCTCGAGGAGGAGGCGCTGCGCGCCGTCTCGCGCAACGGCTATATCGAGGTCGAGCGTCAGACGCTGGGCGACAACCCGGCCCCCGTCGTCGTTACCGGCCCGGATGGACAGTCCCGCTCCGTCCCGCTCGAACCGGGCCGCCCCGGCCTGTTCACGGCCCGGATCCCGACCGGCGAGTTCGGCCTTCACAGGATCGCCGGCGACAACCTCACCGCCTTCGCCAGCGTCGGCCCCGAGAATCCGCGCGAGCTGATGGAGGTCGTCAGCGACCCGGGCCAGCTGCGCCCCCTCGCCGAAGCGACCGGCGGCTCGTCGCGCCGGATCGGCCAGGAGACCAGTTCGGACGTCACGGTGCCGCGCATCGTGCCCGTGCGCTCGGGCAGCCAGTTCGCGGGATCGGACTGGATCGGCCTGCGCATCAGCGATTCCGGCATCGTGCGCGGCGTGCAGATCTCGCCGCTGTTCGTCGGTCTGATCGGGCTGGCGCTTCTGTTCGGGGCCCTCGTCGCGGGCTGGCTCGGCGAGAGCGGCCGGCGCTTCAATCGCAAGCCCGACGCGGCGGCCTGAAAATCTGGCGCGTCATGGTCGGGCTTGACCCGACCATCTCGGAAACCTGAGTTTCCGTGTCGTGAGATTCTCGGGTCAAGCCCGAGAATGACGATGTGGCAAGCCTCAAGCGCCTGACTTGATCGCCGTCACCGCGCCGCGCCGCTGCGCCAGCACGCCCTCGACCAGTTCGAGTGCCAGGAACCGCGCCGGATCGGCCGGGCCGGGCAGCACGAGCTGGCCCGGCGGAATGACCCTGAAGCCGAAGCGGGCGTAATAGGGCGCGTCTCCCACCAGCAGGATCAGGTCGTGCCCCTCGGTGCGCGCGGCCTCGATCGAGCGGTTCATCAGCGCCGCCCCGATGCCTCGCCCCTCGAAGGCCGGATCGACGGTGAGAGGCCCCAGCATCAGCGCGCCATGGCCGCCGGCCATCACCGGCGTCACACGGATGGAGCCGACCAGGAAGGTGCCGACATGGGCGGCGAAGGTCAGCGCCGGATCGGGCGGCACGCCCTCGCGCAGGCGGAAGGCGGTGCGGGCGAAACGGCCCGGCCCGAAGGCGCGTTCATGCAGCCGCTCGATCGCGGCGGCATCGACGGGCAGTTCATGGCGGAGGGTCAGCGGAAGCGAAGTCATGACGGCGGCGAACCTGCGGACGGCAGAGGCTGAGCTGGTGAGGGCGGGGTCCGCGCATGGCACGGCCCTGCCGGAAGCGCGTTCAGCGCGCCGGTCGTCGCAGGAGGGAGGTCGCAAGCCCGATCGTCATGGTGCGGCGCTGTAGCAGAGCGGAGGGTGGGCGTCTATCGGCACCTCTGTTCTTCCGGGCGGCGCCCGTGACGTTGCGACCGGGTCTAACCGCCCAGCCCGATCAGAAGCCGCCCCAGAAGCCAGCCGGCCAGCCCAGGCAAGCAGTAGAACGATAGGCCCATGACGAGCCAGGCGGGCTCAGACGCGCGTGAATGGAGCGTTTGGTCGAAACTCCCCACGAGGATCGCCAAACCGACTGCAAGGCCGACCGACCACCAAGGCTTGTTGAATAGCCCCAGGAGCAAGCCCAACCGGAGAATGACGAGAAAAATCCCTTCTCCCATCGGTATGCTCTTACCACTCTGCTGTGGGAGCGATGCCGCCCGCGATCTCCGCCAGCCTCCGCCGCGTCGCGGGGGTCACCCCCTGCGGCAGCCCATCGAGCGGAAACCAGCCGGCCTCTGCAATCTCCATGTCCGGCAGCTTCATGCCGTCGACGGCGAACTCCCGTACGACATAGAGCGCGACATGATCCCGAGGCGACGTCTTGCGATTGAGATAGACTCCAAACAGCGGCGCCGGCCCGGTCAGGCTGATGCAGGCCTCCTCGCGCAGTTCCTTCACCAGCGCGTCCACCATCGTCTCGCCGACCTCGACGCCACCGCCGGGCAGGTGCCAGCCGGGCGTATAGGTGTGCCGGATCAGGAACACCTCGCCCCGGTCGTTCAGCACCGCCGCCCTGACGCCGAGCGTCATGCCGCGTTTGAGGCGGAAGTAGAGATGCAGCAGGCGGATCCGCAGGCGCTGCAGCCGCGTCAGGCGACCATCGCCGGGCCGCTCGTCACGCTCCTGCGATGCTCCGCTCACGCATGGCCTCCAATCGTTACCGAATTGTATATGCAAATGTCGCATGGCGGACCCCCGCCCTTCGTTCCCCAACGTCACAAACGCGCCGCAAACCGGGCCGATATCGCAGCCTCATGGCTGGGGAATACCGACATGCTGCTCTCATTCATCATCGCCCGCTTCCGCGCCAAGCCCGCCTTCGTCTGGCAGCCCGCCCTGACGCTGACCGATTCGCGCATCGTCTCCGAACTGACCGGCGCCGCCAACTGATTCATCCGCGCCACTCCCGCACGCGAAAGCGTGCGGCACGGGTGGCTTGACGATGGCTCGACCGCAAGGCTAGCGCAGAGCGTGTTCAAGCTCGCGCACCTGTCCGATCCGCATCTCGGCCCGCTCGCGGGCTTTTCGCTGCATCAGCTCTTCGGCAAGCGCGCGACCGGTTACGTCAACTGGCGCCGCAAGCGCCGGCACGCCCATGACATGGACATCCTGGCGCTGATCGTTGCGGACATCCGCGCGCAGCAGCCGGACCATGTCGCCTGCACCGGCGACGTCTCCCATATCGGCCTGCCCAACGAGTTCAAGACGGCCGTCGCCTTCCTCGATGAACTCGGGCCGCGCGACACCGTCAGCTTCGTGCCCGGCAACCACGATGCCTATGCCCGCTCCTCGCTCAAGGCCCTGGCCTACCATCTCGGCGAGTGGGTCACGGGCGACGACGGCCACACCGGCTATCCCTGGTATCGCCGCCGCGGCCCCGTCGCGCTGATCGGGCTCAACACCGGCGTGCCCACCCTGCCCCTGATGGCGACCGGCAAGGTCGGCCGCGACCAGATCGCGAAGACCGAGGCCCTGCTCGATCGCGCCCGCGACGAGGGCGCGATCCGCGTCGTGCTGATTCACCACCCGCCCTATGTCGGCGGGGCGCGGCGCTCCCGCGAACTGGTCGATGCCGCAGCGGTCGAGGCGATGCTGGCGCGCAAGGGCGCCGACCTCGTCATCCACGGTCACAACCATCGCTTCTCGCTGGCCTGGCGCCCGGGCGTGGGCCGCGACGTGCCGATCGTCGGCGTGCCTTCCGCCTCGATCGGCCCGCGCGGCCATGGCGAGATGGCGAGCTGGCATCTGTTCCGCATCGAAGGCGATGGCCGCGCCCCGCACATCGCCTTCGAGCAGCGCGGCTTCGAGCTCGACGGCACGGTCATGCGCCGCCAGGAGATCGCGCTTCACACCAAGCCGGTTTAGGCGCCGTCATGCTCGGCCTCGTGCCGAGCATCCACGTCTTGAACACAGGTCCCGACAACCAGAGACGTGGATGGTCGGGACAGGCCCGACCATGACGGGAATGCGCGAACACCACGCCAGACGGCCGCGATGGCGGATGGGCAGCGCTCTCAGATGCAGCGCCCGCCGTCGACGGCGAGCACGGTCCCCGTCACCATCTCGGCATCGTCCGAGCAGAGATAGAGCGCGGCATTGGCCATGTCCTGCGGTGTCGAGAGCCGGCCCCAAGGGATCGAGGCGCGGAACTGCGCGCGCTTCTCCGGCGTATCCTCGCCCATGAAGGTCGCCAGCAGCGGCGTCTCGCCCGCGACGGGCGCGATCGCGTTGACGCGGATCCGGTCCGGCGCCAGTTCCACCGCCATCGACTTGGACAGAAGGTTCACCGCGCCCTTGGAGCCATTGTACCAGGTCAGGCCGGGCCGCGGCCGGACGCCGGCGGTCGAGCCGATGTTGAGGATCACGCCGCCGCCATGCTCGCGGAAATGCGGCACGGTCGCCTTCGCCATCAGGTAGATCGACTTGACGTTGACGTCGAAGACGCGGTCGAACT